>JBFFOS010000008.1:0-31578 GCA_041574375.1 Woeseiaceae bacterium | reverse complement strand
CTGCGCGCGACGGAAAACGATCCGACGGTCGTCGGTCTCAGGGAGACTGTTCGTTTTGTGTTTTATGAAAATGAAAGTGTCTGGAAGCACATCGACTATCCGGGTTCATCGAAGGAGTATGGCGGCTACATAAATCGCGGCTTCAATGATATCGACTGGTTACCGGAGGCCGAGTGATGGCAAAGCAATTTGATAACAGTGACTCGTCCGTCGTTGTCGTGATTGGCTCCGGTGCGGGTGGTGGCACGCTCGCGAACGAACTTGCTCAAAAGGGAATCGATGTCGTCTGCCTTGAAGCGGGCAATCGACTGACGCTGGCGGACGTCGTCAACCATCCACCAACCATGGATGCGAGGATGGGCTGGCACGACAAACGCGTCGGCAACATGGTGTGGGTCTGTAAGACCGTCGGCGGCACAACAATGCGCTGGTCAGGCGTGACGCCGCTTTTCCAGGAACACGAGTTCAAGGCATTATCGACGTATGGACAGCTCGATGCGGGTACCACGCTAATAGACTGGCCGCTGACGCTCGAGGAACTGAATCCGTATTACCGCAAAGCGGAAGACAAGATGGGCGTCTCCGGGACACACGGCATTCCGGAATCGGCGGAAACCAACAACTACAAGGTGCTCAAGGCGGGTGGCCGCAAGATCGGTTACAAGGAAATCACTACGTCACGTACCGCCATCAACCCGGTCGCCCGCAATGGCAGGCCGGGCTGCCAGCAGATCAGCTTCTGTAATTCAGGCTGTGCGATAGGCGCGAAGTGGTCGACGATGTATACGGAAATTCCGGCTGCCGAAGCTACCGGCCATTTCGAATTGCGGGCCAACTCGATGGTGGTCCAGATCACGCACGACGCCAAAGGGCGTGCAACCGGTGTGGTCTACAAGGATAAGGACGGTGCCCTGCACGAGCAGAAGGCACGCGCCGTCTGTGTCGCAGGCAATGTTGTCGAAACAACCCGGTTGTTGCTGAATTCGGAATCGTCGCTCTTCCCGGACGGGTTGGGCAATTCCACGGGCAATGTCGGCAAACACTATACCCGGCACACCTTCGGCATTGCGTTCGGCCTGATGCCCAAGCCGGTCAACTTTCACCGCGGTACGCGTCAGTCCGGCATTATTCTCGATGAGCAGTACCACAAGCCGGAGCGCGGTTTCGCCGGCGGCTATATCATCGAAACACTCAGTGTTGATCCCTGGAACGTTTCGAATGCGGTCGGTGGCTGGGGACCGGAGAATACCGTTTTCACGGAAAACTACACGCACCTCGCGGGCATATTCATTACCGGCGAAGATCCGCCCGAGGCTCGAAATCGCATCTCCCTTCATCCGACCGAGCGCGATGAAAACGGATTGCCAGTGCCGGTGATCGACTACCGGGATCACGCGAATACGCTGGCAATGCGCGAGCACTCAATGAAAAAGAGCCGCGAACTCTATGAGTCGCTGGGCGCGACTCACTTTTCTGGCGGGGACATCCCGGTCGGTGCCCATAACATGGGCGTAGCCCGTATGAGCGCCGATCCAAAGGACGGCGTTACAAACCGATGGGGGCAGGCGCATGACATGGAAAACCTGTTCGTCAGCGACGGCAGCACGTTCAGCACCAGTGCTGCCGCGAATCCGACGCTCACGATTGTAGCGCTGGCTATTCGGCAGGCCGATCACATTGCAGAGCGCATGAAGACCAAGTCACTGTAGTTTTATTTATGAGAGCAGTACTTGTCGTCTGGCTGACGGTCTTCCTGCATTCGTTCGCATGGGCTTCTGTCGCGGCTGAAAATGCGGCGATCGAATTGCCAACTGAAATGTGCCGGGACTATTTTTTCGTCCCGGTGACGTTGGCTCCGAAAGATGGTTACCCGGAAGATCGGACGCTCTGGTTTCTGCACGATACGGGAGCATCGTCCAGCTTTGTGGATCCGGACAGTATCCAACGTGTCGCGAACATTCGCCCAAAGCCCGGGACTCGCGTCAATATGCGCGACGTTACAATCGGACCGCTGGAGTATTCGCGCATTACAGCGCGCGCCAGCGAACTCGATCACCTTTCCGTTGCACTGGGACGCAGGGTCGACGGCATCCTGTCATTTGGTGCTTTCAAGGATTTTCTTCTTACGCTCGATTACCAGGCGGGCGTACTTCGCGTCGAGAAAGGCAAACTTCCAAAGCCAAACGGCGTTGATGTATTTTCGGCGAAAGGCAAAGACTATCGTCCCTGGACGACTGTGAAGTTCGGGCGCAAGTCCAGGCGGATGCTGATTGACAGCGGGGCGGCAACGGCCTCTTTTGTCGTGCGGCGTCTCGACAGGTATCAAACCGTGTCGGAACCGCAGGTGACTGGAGTAACGACCGGGTTGAAATCGGACGATATCGAGGTGCGCAAAAAGGCCCGAGCGGCCCGGCCGGTGTTGCTGGGGGCGCATACTCTTCAGGCACCGATCCTGGCGTCGACCAAGGATACCGAGATTATCGGCGGTGGCGTCATGAAACATTTTGTCTGGACATTTGACCAGTCAACGAAGCGTTTCCGCATGACTCGCAGTGATGCGAATGCCGAAATTGAGTTTGCCCCGGTGACCGGTCTTGGACTGTTGTATACGCCAAGTGCCGATGGCCTTCTTGTGCGCAAGATTCTCGAAGAATCACCAGCTCGGCAACTCGATATCAAGCCCGGAGACCTCGTGACCCACTTCGATGGGCAGCCCCTGGAGCAGCGCGGTTGCGATACGCAAGATGAAGGCACGCGCATGATTGGGTTCGTACGCGATGGGCAGTTCCGGGAGCTGAATCTGGAAATCTATACCCAGGTGCCTTGAGTCGAAAAACACTGCTTTACTGCGCTATGATCAGGTCCAGCAACCACAAACCAGGGAGTTCCGATGGCGATTGAATTCGAGTTGAATGGTGAAACTGTCAGCCTGGAGGTGGACCCCGCCATGCCGCTGTTGTGGGCGATCCGCGATATTGCAGGACTGACCGGCACCAAATACGGGTGTGGTAAAGCGCTATGTGGTTCCTGCGTTGTTCATATCAATGGCCAACCGATGCGGTCTTGCGTAACCCCGGCTGCTACTGCGGCTGGCAGTGTCGTGACTACGATCGAAGGGCTTTCCGAAGATGGCAGTCACCCGGTGCAGGTCGCATGGCGTGAACTCAATGTCGCGCAATGCGGTTATTGCCAGTCCGGGCAGATCATGAGCGCAGTCGCGTTGCTGGAGCGATCGCCGAATCCAACGGATGACGAAATCGATGCCGCAATGAGCGGCAATATCTGCCGCTGCGGTACCTATACACGCATTCGAAAAGCGATACACAAGGCCGCGGAGGATCAGTCATGAGTGAACTCAGAAAGATCAGCCGCCGCGAATTCATGAAACGCACGGGCCAGGCCGGTGGCGGCCTCGTTTTCGCACTGTCGTTCGCCAGCGCGTGCCAACCCGAGGAGCAGGCGGTTGGCCCTGCTGCGAAAGCAAGCGCATCGGTGGCGCCGAACGTCTACGTCAATATGCGCAATGACGGTATTGTCGAAATTTATTGCCATCGCTCCGAAATGGGGCAGGGCATTCGTACTTCACTACCGCAGGTCATCGCGGACGAGCTCGAAGCCGACTGGGACAAGATCAAGGTCATCCAGGCGATTGGGCATGAGAAATACGGTGACCAGAGTACGGATGGCTCGACGAGTATTCGTCAGCACTTCGACCTGCTCCGGAATGCGGGAGCGACAGCACGTGACATGATGGTTGCTGCGGCCGCCAGCCTGTGGGGTGTCCCGGCGGAAGAATGCGTTGCGCGCGAGCACGCTGTTCATCACGAGGCGAGTGGTCAGTCTGCCGGGTTTGGCGATCTCGTGGATACGGCGATCGGCATGCCGCAACCGGAGAAGGCGGAGTTCAAGGATCAAAAAGACTATCGCTACATCGGCAAGCCGATGGACACGATCGATGGCATGGCGTTCACAACCGGCGGCGCCATGTACGGCACCGACACGGTTCTGCCCGATATGCTCTATGCGTCGATAGAACGCTGCCCGGCATTCGGTGGCAAGGTTGTTTCGTTTGACGATACCGCTGCCCGCGAAGTTGCCGGCGTCGTTGATGTCATCAGGATGCCGGATCCGACCGCACCGCTGGTCTTCAATGCCCTGGGTGGCGTTGCGGTGCTGGCCGACAATACCTGGTCAGCCGAGTCAGGTCGCAAGGCCCTGCAGATCGAGTGGGATCGGGGCGCCAATGCTGAGCATCAGAGCGATACGTACAAGGAAGCGCTGGTCGCATCGGCGAGTGCACCGGGAACAGCGGTTCTCAATCGCGGCGATGCAGACATTGAAACCGAAAGTGATTTCGAAGCGGTCTACTACGCGCCGTATCTGTCGCAGGCACCGATGGAACCGCCAGCGGCGACAGCTCGTGTCAACGAGGACGGTACCTGCGAGGTTTGGGCCTGCACGCAGGATCCGCAGACTGCCCGCGACGTGGTGGCCGGCACGCTGGGACTGGAGAAGGAACAGGTCACGATTAACGTGACGTTGCTTGGCGGAGGCTTCGGCCGCAAATCCAAGCCGGATTTCATTGCCGAAGCGGCCTGGCTGGCCCGAGAAACAGGGCGACCCGTAAAGGTTACCTGGACCCGGGAAGACGATATCCGGCACGGCTATCTGCACTCGGTCAGCGCACAGTATTTCAAAGCCGGTATGGACGCCGATGGCAAGACGGCCAGCTGGTTGCAGCGCACGAGCTTTCCGTCGATCGCCTCGACGTTCGCCCCGGGCGTGACCGGACCCGCCGGGTTCGAGCTCGATCTTGGCCTCCTGGATGCGCCCTGGCACGTGCCCAACATGCGCATCGAGACCTGTGATGCACTGGCACACGTGCGCATCGGCTGGCTGCGATCGGTTTGCAATGTCTTTCACGCGTTCGGTGCCTGCAGCTTTGTCGACGAACTGGCACATGTAAAAGGCATGGATCCGAAAGAACATCTTCTCGAGATAATCGGTCCGGCACGCAAGATCGATCCAAAAGATGACGGTGGCGAGTATACGAACTACGCGCAGGATCTCGAAAAGCACCCGGTTGACACGGGTCGCCTGGCGGCCGTCGCCGAGACGGTTGCCGAAATGGCAGGCTGGGGGCGCGAGCTACCGGAAGGCCATGGCCTTGGTATTGCCGTGCACCGTTCGTTCCTGTCTTACACGGGTGCGGTTGCGGAAGTCAGCGTTGACGAGAACGGCAAACTCGTCGTCCACGAGATGTGGACCTGCATCGATGCGGGCACGGTGGTTAACCCGGACCGGGTCGTGTCACAGATGGAAGGTGCCGGTATCTTCGGTATGAGTATCGCACTGCACGGTGAGCTGACCGCCAGGAATGGCGGCATCGTAGAAGGCAACTTCGATTCCTACCCGGTGGTGCGGATGAGTGAAGCACCTGAGGCGATTCATTGCCACATCATGGAGTCGGATGCTCCCCCGGGAGGCGTGGGAGAGCCCGGCGTGCCACCGGTTGCGCCGGCGATCGTCAATGCGTATTTCGCCGCGAGTGGCAAACGAGTTCGGGAACTGCCGCTCAGGAATGCGGGGCTGGCTTAGGGAGAACCGTTACGAGTTTTCGCGCAGTCTTGCGAGGACATCCAACCCCTGCATTGAAAGCCAGTGCAGCAGGTCGATGAACACCCAGTTCTCCGCGAGCTTGTCGCCGTCGCGCCTGTAGATATCGACAACGCGCATGTCGGCTCGGACGTTGTTGCCTGGGAGTCCCAGGAAGCCGCCCGTTGGCGTGTTGGTCAGATTAGCCCAGCCAAAGAATCCCAGGTAATTTCCTTCGGCAACCCGGGCAATGTGCCCGTTGAATACCTTGTCTTTCAATTGCGTCCGAAATGGGTACTGGTGTTGCTCCTGGTAACGCGGAATCGTGTACGTTGCGCCGATACCGGTCGGTCCGTACCAGATCATGTCGTCGTGCCAGGTCTTCTGCAGAATCTCGGGTGGGCAACGGTCATCGGCTGATTTATTTAGCGCACTCAAATCAGCGATCATCTCGTTGACGAGTGCGATGGTCTTTTCGCCTTCCTCGGGCGGTTGCGCCTCGAACATCAGCCCATCGTGTGTACGGGGTCCCGGTTGAATAATGCTGGCAGCTGTCGGCGGGGGCAGGGGATAACAACCTGCCTGGTGCATGATGCTCAATACATCGCAGAAGAAGGCTGACTCGGCTATCTTGCCGTTGTCGACGCGGTGAAACTCCGCATAGCGCAGAAACGCCATCTTCCGAGTTGCGGGAATGCCGAGCCAGTCGTTGTCGAACAGGCCCATCATGTTGCCCATGCCGACGACCCAGGTCGTCTCGCCATCGTCGATGAAATTTCTGCCCGCCAAGAACACGTCTTCACGCCGCTGCAGCGATGTGAACGAGTGTCTCAGCGGCGACCAGAACACGTCGGCAACGGCCTTGGCGCCAGTTCGCTCGTAGAACGGGTGCATGCCGCGCCAGAAGTAGTCGTCGCTGGTGTGGGCGATAAGCACGGCCGCAAGGTCTGTATCAGGTGCGGCATCGAAGGCAGCGTGAAACTCGCGCACGGTTTGCTTGGCTTGTTGTAAATATTCAGTATTCATCGGCCACTTCCCCGGAATTAATGATCATCAGCTAGGCGTCTAGTCGCGCGCCAAGACCGTCCTCAAGGGCATCCCGGAGAGGCCGGAGCTGTTCCGCGTAGCGCCGCCACCGGTGAACTGACGTCGAGTATATGGGCTTTCGCACCTGGCTGGCGCTAGGTGTCTTGATTACCCGGTTTGTCCTGTGAAACTCGAGGCAGGCTTCGTCGTAAGGCAACTCACAATGAGCGAGAAGATTCCTGACCGATGGTTCGAGTTCGGCAACTGTTGTTTCGTACACCATGTCGTAAACGGAGCCGGGAAGTAGCGAATGCCAGTGATCCATCAGGCGCTGGTAGTTCAGGTAGTACGTTGCGAGATTGTCAAGATCGTGTGCGTAGCTATGTGCCCTCGATAGCGGGTGCTGGTAAATGGAGAGACAAGTATCCAGTGGGTGTCGCACACAATGAATGATCTTCGCCCTGGGGAGCAATCCTGCAAGCAATCCGACATGGAAGAAGTTGGTTGGCGATGTATCCACTACGTATGCCGGACCGTTACTGCGCTTGTGAGTTGCTGTCACCAGCCGGCTGGCGAGGGCCAGCATCGCACTTGCGTCGCCCGTTTCGCCGTGGATCCGCACCGCGATCTCGCCAAGCACAGGTGATTCGCCGGCACCAAAAACGAGCGGGTGGCTGGCAAGTATTTGCTCAGTCAGGGTTGTTCCGGACCGGGGCATACCCACGATAAAGATAAGATTTTCGCCCCCGGGGATCCTGCCGGCAGCCGGCACAGCCAGAGGCTCGGAGTATCGCTCAATCAGTTTGTCGACAAACTCGGTCTGCGTCTCTGGGTCGAACGGATCCTCTTTGGCCATGATCCTGTGCGCCTCCTGGAGCCAGCCGAATTCCTGTGCATATTCGCCGCGCTTCTCAAATGCCTTGCCGATCCCGTAGGCAAGGCGGCCTCGATCCCGGGCGCTTGCGTCGACATTGCCGAACAGGTTCTCCATTGCTCGGATATCCTGCGCTGAAATGTCGTGATCAAGCAGATGCGCTAATTGGTAGTATGCATTTGCGAAGTCCGGTCTGGCCTCGATGGCCGAGCGGATGGCAGCCAGCGCATCGTCGGTTCGCCCGACTTGTTCGTAAATGATGCCCAGGTTCATAAGCGCTTCGGCATTGCTCGGGTCGAGGTCGACCGACTCCTCCATGAGTTCGATGGCATCCTCCACATCGCCCGCCTTATTCTTTTCGACACCCATTTGATTGAGTGCAGCAGACAGGCCTTGTTTGGCCCCGGCATTGTCCGATGCCAGGGCGAGGCCGGTTCTGTAAGACCTCACAGCGAGGTCCGGTCTGCCATCGAGCCGTTGCATGTTCGCGAGCGCGACATGTGCGTCGACGTCATCGGGAATCAACTCCGCCGCCTTAAGAAAATGTCGAGCTGCCGATGCATTGTCAGACAGGTTCTTGTAAGCCAGTCCAAGGTTGTAATGAACGCGCCCATCGGTTGGATGCGCCGCCGCAGAAGACTCGAACAACGGCACTGCATCGCCGGGTCTCGACGACTCCAGGTAAAGAATCCCGAGCAGGTTACACGCATCGACATCATTGGGTTCCAATGCAAGTAATTCGCGGTAAAGTCGCTCAGCATCTGCAAGTTTCCCAGCCTGGTGTGCCTGGAAAGCCGCCTGGAGGAGCTTATTTGTATTACTTAGCGTCAAATCGTCGATCTCAAGGTTGTTTGTACTTCGAATGCAATTCTGACAGAATCGAATACCAAACTTATCATGGAGAGCAGGCTGATGTCGGATTGGAAGGCGAGAAACCAGAAAAATAAATCAGCAGTCTGGGAGTACTGGCAACGAATGAACCATGCCGAATCCGACCAGATTCCTGCGATAGTCAATAAGGCCTTTCACAAAGACGTCATCTGGAAATGCTCGCAGCCGATAAACCAGATTCGCGGCGCGGATGCGCTTGTTACCGATTTCTGGGAGCCGTTGCGCCACTCTTTCCCTGACGTGCGACGGGATGTGGACATCCTGATCGGTGGTGTGGGTTCAGATGGGGATGACTGGGTGTCGGGTATCGGATATCTCACCGGCACATTTGTGCACGATTGGCTGGGCATTCCAGCGACCGGGAAGAAGACCCACATTCACTTTGGGCAGTTCTTTGTCATGCGTGATGAGAAGATCGCCGAGAGTTTTGTCATTTTCGATATGTTGGCTGTCATGAAACAGGCTGGGTTCCAGGTCTTGCCGCCCGCTCTGGGTCGTGAGGGCGGCAAAGTGCAGCCCCCGTTGGGACGGGATGGCGTGCAACTGATGGAACAGGAGGAGATCGAAGGCCGCAAGACAATGCAGCTTGTCGAGGAAATGGGTAACGGCTTGATGCGCTATGTCCGTAGCCGTGACATGGAAAACATGAACACCATGGAGCAGGGTAATTACTGGCATCCTGACTTTCACTGGATGGGCCCGACAGGAATCGGTACCTCACATTCGATCGAGGAATTCCAGGACTTTCACCAGCGACCATGGTTGATGGGATTCGGAGACCGTGGGCTTGACGTTGATCCTGGCGGTCGCTACATGGCACATCATGGCGAAGGAAATTACTCGGCGGTCGGCGTGTGGGACTACAAGTTTTCTCACCACTGGGGCGAGTACCAAGGTATTCCTGCAACCAAGAAGATAATTACCATTCGGGACTTCGATTGGTACAAGCGTGATGGAAATCTGCTCGTTCAGAACTGGATCCCGATCGACATGATCGACATTTTCCTGCAATTCGATGTAGATCTGTTCGACCGCATGCGTCGCCAGCACGAGCTTCGCAAGCGTGGCATCAACTGGTGGGATTTGCCAGTTGACGGTTGGAGCGCAGGATCTGCATCAGCTGCCGACCTTGCGGACTCAAAACGACGGGTCTAACCGGGGACTGGCAATCGAGCTACTGGCCCTGTTGGCTTCAGGCGAACAGGGCAGGACGCTGAAGACGGCCGCGGCGCGCGCGCAGTGCCGCCAGGTTGGGTAGGACGTAGCCAAGCCCAGCGGGGGGCACGCCCAGCCACAGCGCCAGTTCTGCAAAATACTCGTCGTTCGCAGTGGTCGGAGCGATGACGCCTTCGCCGATATGAAACGGGGAATCAGCTGACAGGTCAGGGTACTCGCCGAGCAGCTGGCCACCGTTAATGGCGCCGCCCATTACGATCTGGTTGCTAGCCCACCCGTGGTCAGATCCGCTGCCATTGGAAATGAGCGACCGACCAAACTCGGACGTGGTGATGGTCGTAACGTCATCGAGTGCATCAAGGTATTTCAAAGCGTCGCGAAAAGACTTCAGGCCCCTGCTTAGCATTGGCAGCATCGACGCCTGGCTTTCCAGGAGCCTGTGATGGTGATCCCACCCATCGAACTGCACGAAGAATATTTGCCGTCTTGCAGTAGAGGCGTTTTGCGCTGCGATAACTCGAGCGACTTCTGCAAGCCGCTGAGATAGGGGATCATGATCGAACAGCGTCGATAGTTCGTGCGGCAGCGCAGGTGCTTCGTCAACAGTGCGTCGAGTATTTTCCGCCGCGACGCGCTGCGAGCGGGCGCTTCTCTCTCGCTCGCCAGAGTGTGCGGACCCCACGAGCCGCTCGGCCATTTGATTATTCAGGTACTGGAAGTCGACCCCGACTGGTATCTGCGGGCATCTGCGATTGCCCGACTCGAGTTGCACCGGCGAGGTGTGCTGGCCGGTTTGGAGGACGTTGGCACCTGACAGGCTCAGGTTCATGGCCAGGTTATTTTCACTGGACTCGTGCTGCATAAGATCTGCAATACGGCCAGCCCATCCCGTCGCTGAAGGGATTGGCCCGCAGGTCTGCCATTGTCTGAGCTGGGCCGTGTGGGCCATCGGGTCAGCCGGCAAGGAATCGCGTGCGGATCGCAAGCTGTGCGGGCAACCAACCGTGCCAACATTCGCCATGATTGCAGCTTGTCCGTTGGCGTAGAGCTCATGAAGCTCCTGCATTCCCGGGTGCAGCGCGAGCCTGCATTCCCCGGCTCTGCCTCCTGGGAGTTCCAGAAGATCCTGTCGTTCCAGCGCGAGATCGCCGCGCATTGATCGATAGGCTTCATATTGCCGCTTGCCGTGTGGCACCAGCATGTTGAAGGCGTCGTTCCCGCCACCCAGCAGGATACACACGATGGCTCGGTAACCGGGATATTCTGTGGTGCTCGCCGACGAGACCAGCGGCGACGCAACAGCCGCAATCCCGAATGCACAACTACCGGAGAGAAAACGTCGTCGAGTCAGCATGCTGAACGTGTGCTCATGTGGTCATGGTCTTTGGGTGATCGCGACATCGTCATGCATGGTGCCTGTTCAGTACTTCGAATTCAACCTAATACGCGATTTTAGTATTTTCTAGCCAATGTAAACTCACTCATCAGGTTGCTGTTATCAAACAACGGGCCATTAAATACGCAACCAAGTTATTTATAAACAATTGTTTAATAGAGTAAAAAAATACTTTACTTGATCACCTGGATGCTTCCCCGCCGGCTTTCCAACCCGACTTGCATCCGAAGTACATTCTGAGGTATAAACAAGTAGTTTCAAAGCCTGTCCTGTTACCTAAATTTGCGTCAGGCAAGAATCCAATCAAGGGGGCTACAGAGTGATTTCCAATAAAGCTATTCAAAAGATGAACGCGGTTTCCGCAGCGGTTGCTGTGGCTTTGGGTGGAGGTGCTTCCCCGGTTCTTGCGCAGGACAGTGGCGGAGACCAAGCCAACGTTATTGATGAAATTATTACGACCGCGACGAGGCGTGAAGAAAACGTTCAGGATATTTCGATCGCCGTAACGGCGCTGGACAGCGACGCGCTCAAGCAGGGTGGAATCGAGGATATTTCTCGACTCGAACACCTGGTGCCCGGGATGCGTTTCGGCAAGTCAGGTGACGAAGTACGTATCGCGATTCGCGGAACACGAACCAACAACGTCGGTTCCGAGGCTGAACAGGTTGTTGGTATTTTCGAAGATGGCGTATTTGTTCCGACGTCTACCCAAGCTTGGGGCTCTTACGTCGATGTGAGCCGCGTTGAGGTGCTTCGAGGCCCGCAGGGAACACTGTATGGCCGCAACACATTTGGCGGCACCATTAATGTTGTTACGAACCAGCCACAGCTGGACGAATTCGATGGTTATGTCACCGGCCTTGTCGGTGCCTACGATCGCACCAAAATTGAGGGCATGGTGAATGTCCCGATTGGTGACACATTTGCGGTTCGTGTCGCCGCGATGACGGATGTTCACGATGGCTACATAACCAACACGTGGGAAGATGGCACCGGCGATGACCTGCACGATCAGGATCAGACGTATGTCCGGGCCATTGCAAAATGGGCACCTTCGGAGAATTTCGATGCGACGCTCAAACTGACATTTTCTGACAAGTCGACGAATGGCGGGGCGCAGTGGGGCTATCAGCAAATCGGTGGGATCGCGGGCGGTAACTATATCCCCGGTCACGCGTTTGCACCGGACAATGCATCTGACCCGTCTGCCTTTGACGAGAGCCCGTGGACGGTTCGTCGTGACTTTGCCTCGTCGACAGACAATGAGAACTCGTCGACAACGTTGACGCTCAATTACCACCTAGACTCGGTTTCCTTCAAGTTTGTCGGTGACACGACAAACTTCAAAGGCCGACAGATCTCGGATTTCGACTACAGCGACGGCAACTCGTTTGGGGATCCCGGGACGCAATCCTCAGATTTCGCAGGATGGGACTCCGACCAGGACACGTGGTCAACCGAGTTCCAGGTGATGTCCAATACTGATGGTGCGCTCGAGTGGTTGCTTGGCGCGTATTTCTATGAGCAGAAGGCAAACTGGAACTGGCTCGAAATGTGGGACGGGGCCGTCGGCGAGCCGCACTGGGACTCGCAGGGCGACTACATATCCGAATCAACGGGATACTTCGGAAACGCAAAGTTTTCCGTCACGGATCGCATGCGCCTTGTCGCGGGGCTGCGTTACAACGAAGATTCCAAGCAAAACAGGGACCCATTGGACTGGAGCGTTTGGCCTCCTGTGCCACTGCCAGGGCAAGGCGCGAAAGAAGAGTGGGACAAGACCCTGTGGAAGGCGGGCATGGAATACGATGTCAATGACAGCACCCTGGCTTATCTGTCCGGATCGACCGGCTATCGTGCAGGTGGCACCAATCCCAGCGGAGCTGGAATTCCGCCGAGTTACGGGCCAGAGGAAGTTACGGCTTACGAGGCAGGGCTCAAGACAACGGTCCTTGACGGAACTATGCGACTCAATCTTGCTGCCTACATGAATCAGTATCGCGATATGCACATGCAGTCGTTCGTCGACCTCGGTGGATCAGCCGTTGCGGAGTTCACGCAGAACGGCGGTGAAGTCGACGCTACCGGGCTGGAAGTCGAAATGGCCTGGTATCCGAGTAGCGAGGTATTCATCGGTTTGACGATGGCGTTTATGGATGCCGAATTTGGCACATTCCAGGCGTTGCAGGTACCGCCGCTCGGAGATATCCCGGGCCGTCAGGACTTAAGTGACCCGAATGGCATTCTCGATATGAGCGGCTGGAAGCCGGCGCTATCGCCAGATTTTTCGGCCAGCCTGCAGCTTAGCTATGACTTCGAGCTTTCCAACGGCGCGCTGATCAGGCCGTATTATCAGACAGCCTACTCCAGCAGTTACTGGGGCCATGACATCAACTGGCCGGGCTCTTCGCAGGAGGCACATACGATTTCCGACCTCCGTATTACCTATATTTCGTCCAATGACCGTTGGGAAGTGCAAGGGTTCATCCAGAACATTGAGAATGAGCCTGTGATAACTCGAATCGTCATTTTCGATACAGGTAACAATGCGGAGGTCAACGGTGTGTCCTACCCGCTGGCGTCCATGCAGACTGACTGGAACAACCCTCGTACCTGGGGTGTTAGCGCATCTTATCGTTTTGAATAATCGATGATGGTGTGACTGCGAACGAGGCAGGGAAGGGCAACCTTCCCTGCCTCGTTGTATATTGACAGCCCGCAGGCCCGATCGTCGTGACTATTCCCCAATGACAGAATCCATCGCTACCAGCAAATCAAGGTTTGCCGAATTTCGCGCGGCGCTTTACAACTGTGACCGAGCGAAATTGCCGCGTCAGCTCGGCACATTATTTGCTCCTGATTGCGCTGTTCGATTGCCGTATCCCATCGCGGATGTGCGCGGTTCACACGGCCTTTTCAAGGCCGGCTATGCGCCGCTGCTCGACGCGATTCCGGACCTCGAACGGCGTGACTATGTCGTAGCCGGTGCGGTCGATCGCGGCGAACACTGGGTGGGTTGCGGCGGGTATTACACAGGTGTCTTTGAAAAAACCTGGCTAGAAATACCCGCCACGCATCACTTGGTGACAATGCGCTATATCGAGTTCTTCCGCTTGGATGGTGACAAGATCGTCGAGGCAAAACTCTTGTGGGACATCCCGGCGCTCATGATGCAGGCGGGGGTCTGGCCCATGGCGCCGAGCCTCGGTGTTGAATTCAATGTCCCGGGTCCCGCAACAAATGATGGCATCATGATGGGCGAGAGTGACCCGGAGCAATCCGCGGCAAGCATGGCACTCGTCAATGCTATGGTCGAAGGTCTCGGCAGATTTGCAGAAGGCGGTGCCGAAGCGATGCAACTGGACAAGTTCTGGCATCCGAAGATGAACTGGTACGGGCCGGCAGGCATTGGCTCGAACCGCCGCATCTCAGGTTTCCGGAACTGGCACCAGATTCCTTTTTTGAAGGCGATGCCGGATCGAAGCAGTGACACGCAGAATGGAGTCTATGATTGTTATTTTGCCGACGGTGACTACGTTTTGTTCTGCGGTTGGCCCGGCATGAAAGCGACGATTACCGGCGACGGCTGGATGGGAATATCACCGGCCGGTCAGAGGATCGACATGACCAGCCTCGATATCTGGCGCTGCGAGAACGGACTCATTCGGGAGAACTGGGTCATGATCGACATTCTCGATATCTGGAACCAGGTCGGTGTCGACGTTCTTGCCCGCATGAGGGAGATGACGTGAAGGGATCGAGACCTGAGCAGGGTATGCTGACCGCGAATAATGACCTGTCGAAAACTGATGAGACGACAGCGACCATTGATGCCATGGTTAATGGTCTGAACGATCATGACATTGACAACATGGGACGTTTTTTCAGCGAGTCATTTCGCTGGATGGGTAATGCCGGTTGCGGCACGAAGAATGGCCTGGAGGAGTTTCAGGACAACTGGCAAAGACCTTTCCAGGCAGCCTTCTCGGACAAAGTCTGTGTCGACGAGGCGCGTATAACCCAGGGTGAATGGTGCGCCGCGTTTGGCCGCCAGGAAGCCGTTCACAGCGGCGAGTTCATGGGGATCGCCCCTACCGGCAAGCGTGTTGAAATTCGCTATATGGATTTCTGGAAAGTCGTCGACGGTAAGATCGTGGACAACTGGGTCATGGTCGACTTTCCCCACGTGATGCGACAGTTGGGTGTTGATCCGTTTGCTGGCCACGGCTGGGAAAAATTTGATTCCCAGCCGTAACCGACGAGGGCATCAGGCGACCTGTTCCTTGTCCTTGTAACGTGCAACCCGAATATCCGCTTGCGCCTTGTGCCCGGCAAACCCTTCAAGATCACATAGCCGCGAGCAGTATTCGCCAATCGTCGCTGTAGCTTCTGGCGAGACGCGCTGGTACGTACAGGTCTTGATGAACTTGCCGACCCACAGTCCACCCGTGTAGCGCGCGGCCTTCATGGTGGGCAGCGTGTGGTTCGTGCCGATAACCTTGTCGCCATAAGCAACGTTAGTTTCCTGTCCGAGGAACAAGGCGCCGTAGTTCGTCATGTTTTCCAGGAAGTAGTTCGGGTCGCGAGTCATGACCTGAACGTGTTCACTGGCGATGCGGTCCGCTTCCTCAACCATCTCTTCTTCAGTATCGCACAGGATAATCTGGCCATAGTCTCGCCAGGATACCGCGGCAACGTCAGCAGTCTCGAGCGTTTTCAGTTGCTTCTCGATCTCAACCAGCGTCTCATCGACAATCCGCTGTGAGTTGGTGAGCAGTACGGCTGGTGAATTCGTTCCGTGCTCGGCCTGACCGAGCAGGTCGGTTGCGCACATTTCACCATCACAGGTGTCGTCGGCGATGACCAGTGTTTCCGTCGGGCCTGCAAAGAGATCGATACCGACGCGGCCGAATAACTGCCGTTTAGCCTCGGCAACGAATGCGTTGCCCGGGCCGACGAGCATGTCGACCGGCGCGATTGTTTCCGTGCCCAGCGCCATTGCGCCGACAGCCTGGATCCCGCCCAGGCAGTAAATCTCGTCCGCACCCGCAAGGTGCATCGCCGTAACGATAGCGTCGTGCGGGCCACCGGAGAACGGCGGCGCGCAGGCGATCACGCGTTTCACGCCTGCCACCTTCGCGGTGAGTACGCTCATGTGCGCGCTGGCCACCATCGGGTATTTGCCACCCGGAATGTAGCAACCGACACTGTTGACCGGGATATTTTTGTGGCCGAGAAAGACGCCTGGGAAAGTTTCTTCTTCGACGTCCTGCAACGCGGCTTTCTGAATCTCGGCAAACTTGCGGATCTGGGCCTGTGCAAATTTGATGTCGTCGATTGTCTTGGCTGGTAAGCGTGACATTGCCGCCTGAATCTCCTCGTCACTCAAACGGAATGACTTCGGCGACCACTTGTCGAACTTTTCGGACAATTCGCGCACGGCGGCATCGCCACGTGTCTCGATGTCTTTCAGTGTCGTTTCGACGGTTGACTTGACCTTCGCATCCATATCGGCAGCAACGTCAGCGTCGATGCCGGACTTGATTACCTTAATCACTTTTCTTTCCTCGATTATTCATGGGGTCTGGTCGGAGATGATCTGTGCTGCCTTCGGGCTGTCTCCGCCCCGAACAACATACGCTTCGACTTCAGCGTCACTCCGATTGATAAATTCGCGTTCCATGCCGACTGGCACAGTCAGTGTGTCGCCGGCAACCATGCTGAACTCCTCTCCGGGCAGGCGGACGGTCAACTCACCCGAATGCACGAAGACGACTTCCTCTTCGTGCCTGACGTGTTTCTTTGACGAGACACCAGGGTCCACGGTGACGTAGCGAACATTGAAGCCGTGGGACCATGACATTTTGCCCGCGTCCAGGCCCTCGGCCTCACTCGCGTCGCCGATAACGGCGACTTCATTGATGTCGGCCAGGCTGCCGGACGAATCGCCCCCCCGGACCAGGTCACGGTGCAGAACGACGCAGCCACTCATTTCTTCTGCCGTCAGGCGACGCAGGCGAGCAACATCCTCGCTTGTGGTCGGGCGCATCGGCCGCTTGCCCTCAGGTACCGCTTCGCCCTTGGTTGTATCGATCAGGCTGCCGTCTTCGAGGAGGATCAGGCCGTACTCTTTCGCATTATCGAAAACGTAGGGCGCCCAGGTGACGTGCCCCGGGTCGTCGCCGCCAAGCACGGCATACAGGTAGCCGGTGTCTTCGCCGACGTTTTTGAATCCTCGGAACACGTGGACGGGAATCGAGATGACGTCCCCCGGGCCGAGGACGACTTCGCCGTCTTCCTTGTTCGGACCAAGCAGAAACGCCCACTGGCCTGAGTGAACGATGAAGACTTCGGCCGTTTCATGGCTGTGCTGGGAGTTGACGCAGCCCGGCGGTTGCCGTGCGCCGCCAATGTTGAATCCGTGTGGAATGTTGATATGGACATGCTGATCTGGGCTTTCTGCAACGCCTGGGCCGATAATAGTAAAGTTCTCTTTCTCCGCGCTGCCCGGTGTCCTGGTATCGATAAACGCGGTCGTACAGGGTCGAAGTTCGGCATAGCGAACGAGCATTGAGGCCAGGTCGGCGGACTGTTTATCGGTTGGAGAAGCGGCGTGAACCATCACTATTATTTCCTTGTCGGCCGATGTGAGCCAGGCTAAATAGCCATCAAATGTACTTCGAATGCAAACGATATTCAAGATTATCCGTGTTATTGAAAGCAAGAAATCGTGGTGCGCTGGTGATTGTTGGGTTTTATTCTGCATTCGAAGTACAATCGATCGACTATTTTTTCTGAATTGCTGAATCCAGGATCAGGGCATATGGCCACAAACGGCACAGGCGCCTACGGCGCAAACGACAAGCTTGTCGACTACATTCTCGGCATCACGTTCGAGATCTGGGAGCAGCGCAAGGTCGATCTGATTCACCAGTACTACGACGCCGATATCGTCGTTTATGCGCTTGATGGCATGACGAGAGGCGCGAGCGGCATGGTCGATGGCACGAATGCGATGCTCGCTGCTTATCCTGACCGGCTGCTGCTGGTCGATGATGTCATCTGGTCTGGTACCCGGGAAGATGGTTACTACTCGTCACACCGCATAATCAGCCCGATGACCAATGATGGACCGACCCTGTTCGGCCCTGCCACCGGCAAGCAGGTACGCATTCTTACGATTGCGGATTGCGTGGTAGAAAACGGCATGATCACAGGCGAGTGGCTTATTCGAGATAACCATGCGCTCGTTGCGCAGCTCGGACATGATCCGCTTGCTTGCTCGAGAATCGTTGCGGATCGTCGGAGCGAAGAAAGCGACGACTGGATGGGCGAGGAGATTGCGCGGCTGAATACAGCGGGTGTGCCGGTAGCCGTGCCCGCTCTTCCCGCTCCGGATACCGCCTTGTCCGATTTCGCGCTCCGGGTGCTGGCCAACAACTGGCGTCACGGCTCAGATGAAATTACGAGCGGCGCCTACGCACCGTATGCCGTTGCGCACCGCTCGCCCATCGAGCTCTACTCGGGTCGCGATGCTGTGGCGGCGCACTACGCGAACTTGCGCAATGCAATTGGCGTCGATGGCATCACCGTCGACCATGTGGCGGTTCAACCGGTAGACGATGAAGCCATCAAGGTTGCGGTTCGCTGGACCGCCGCCGGGCGGCATGTCGGCAACTATCTCGGTGTTGCTGCTACCGGCCGGCCTGTGTTCCTGCTCGGTGAGACCCACTGGCGCATAGAGTGCGGGCGTATCGCCATCGAATGGACTGTGTTCGATGGCCTCGGCGTTCTCAGTCAGCTCGTCTGACCGGCTTCATGTCCACCCGAAGAAAAATTGTAGATGCGCATCACCACCTGTGGGATCTCGATGCATGCAACTACCCGTGGCTGATGGCAAAGGGGGTCAGGCGTTTTTTCGGTGACCCTGCGCCTATTCAGAAAAATTACCTTGTTCAGGATTTGCGTCACGATGCACGTCGGTTTGAACTCGAGGCATCGGTGCATGTGCAGGTCGGTGTTGCGCCCGGTGACGAAGTCAAAGAGACAGCATGGCTGCAGACAGTCGGAGATGCTGAGGGACTGCCAAGCGCGATCGTCGCCTTCTGTGAACTCGACCAGCCAGGTGCACCGGCAGTAATTGCGGAACATATGCGTTACTCGAGAGTGCGTGGTGTGCGGCAGATCATCGGGCGCTCCGACGAAGAGGATGCGCAGACCGGCAGCGGTAGCCTGATCGATCTCCCTCGATGGCTGGACAATCTCGAGATGCTCGGAGAGCTGGGCCTGTCTTTCGACCTGCAAATGACCCCAGGCCAGGCAGGACGCATAGCCGACGTTTTGGCGAAAGCCCCGTCGACACCGGTCGCGTTGTGTCACTGTGGTTCACCTTGGGATCAGACGCAGCGAGGTCTCGACAGCTGGCGCGATGGACTGCATTTACTCGCGTCATTGCCAAACGTGTTCTGCAAGGTATCCGGTCTCGGGATGTTCGACCACAGCTGGAGCGTTGACAGCATTCGACCAATCGTCGAGGCGTGCATCGACGAGTTCGGAGCCGGTCGCACGATGTTCGGTTCGAACTTTCCCGTCGACAAGCTGCATTCGGACTACACGTCTGTATGGATGGCCTACGAGGATATCTGCTCAGGCCTTGACGGGCGTGACCAGCGGCAGCTGTTTGGCGATACCGCGCGCGCGTTCTACTCGATCGTTTGAGTGAGGGCTTTTGCGCCGGCCAGCAACATCGATTGATCGGAGCTGAGCAGGAACAGGCTGGCACCGGCCGCACGCCAGGCGGGAATTTCCGCCGTATCAGGCGTAAACATGCCCACTGCAGTGGATGCTTTCTGCCCCGACGCGCAGATGGCCGTGACGATGTCGATGATCTCTTCATCGAACATGCTTTTTTGCATGGCAACCGAGAGATCAGCGCGGCCGATAAACAGGCAGTCCACGCCGTCAACAACAGCGATGTCGGCGACGTTGTCGAGCGCGGCGATGTCCTCAATCTGCACAATGACCGTGGTGTGGTCACGGCTATCGGCAATGTGATCCGCCATCGACTTGATTGTGTAGTCGGCGGCTCGGGGCGAGCCGGCATAACCTCGGCCCTGATCGCCGAAATGGGATGCTTTCACAATCGCCCGGGCCTGGTCGGCGGTTGTTACATGAGGCACGACAATCCCGGTTGCGCCACTGTCGAGCGCATTACGTATTTCGCGCGGTGAGTCATCGGCGGTACGCACAAGGTTGGGCTTGTCCGCGGCGCGTAATGCGGCGATCGACTGATCGAGTTCCAGTCGGCCAAAAGGCGCATGCTCGGTATCGATGCATACTGCATCGAGATCGGTCAAGCCGAGTATTTCGGCGACCACCGATGACGGTGTCTTCTGGAAGGTCCCGATCATTGCCTCGCGATCGATCAGTCGTCGGCGAAAATTGTCGACCCTGGTTCCCATTATGAATTCCCCCACAGGCGTTCGCTGGCAAGGCGGGCGCCATCGGCCATGCTTGCCAGCTTGGCGAAAACGATGTCCTCGTCAACCGCGCCGAAGCCGGCGAATGTCGAGAAGCCGCAGTCGCTGCCAGCGATTACCCGCTCGCGACCGACTATGTCAGCAAACCGGCAAATGCGCTCGGCAACGAGTTTCGGATGCTCGACGAAGTTCGTTGTCGAATCGATCACCCCCGGAATAAGAATCAGGTCGTCCGGTAACGAGGTGTTCGCGAACACCTCCCATTCGTGCGCATGGCGCGGATTGGACGACTCGAAAACCAGTGCACCGACGTCAGCCCGCAACGCAATCGGCAGGACGATTTCCATCGGTGCGTCGTGGTGGTGGGGTCCTTCGTAATTGCCCCAGCAAACGTGCAGTCGAACGCGATCTTTAGGGATGTCCGCCAGCGCGTGATTCAGGGCGTCGACGTGCAGCGAAGCCTGGGCCTGGTATTCCTCGTCGGACTGGTCCTTGAACAGCATGTGGCGCCCGAGTCCCAGGTCGGGCGAGTCGAGTTGCAGGACGAGACCCGCATCGACGATAGCCTTGTACTCAGCCGCCATCGCTTCAGCCAGCGCTTCGAGGTAGGCATCCTGGGTGGCATAGTGCTTGTTCGGCTGGAACAGAGCGATGACGCCGGGGGAGGCCGCGTTCATGAATCCTTCGGTCGGTGAGTGGCGGTTCATTGCCGCGAGCATGTTGTCGATGTCCTCGGTAACCGGGCCCATATCCTTGACCCTGATTTCGCCGACGCAGCAGGGGCGACGGTAGGTCGGCGTGCCCCCTGAACTTGCCTGGCGTTGCAGGAAGCCGGGGAATTCCTCGAGATCGCTCGGCGGCTGCCGTTCGCTATCGCCGTCAAAACCCGTAATCCGGTCCTTGATGTAGGTCGCATAGCTGATCTTGCTCATCTCGCCGTCGCTGACGACATCTACGCCGCTCGCGACCTGTCTGCCGACAATCTCGTCGACCGCCTCGCGAATAATCTCAGGGCCATTGGCGACGGACTCGCCATTCTCCTGCGCAAAGACAGTGTCCGTGACGGCGGCTGACCGGGGCAGGCTGCCCACATGAGTTGTAAGTATGCGGTCGTGGCTGGATTTCATAGTGCGTCCTACTGTTGAAATAGATGTTGGAGTGCCCGCGTCACGGCATCGGGCCGTTCAAGCGTGGCGATATGCCCGCAGTCGTTAATGACTGTAAGCGTGGCACCAGGGATTTTCCTGGCCATCAGTTCGTGTGCATCGACCGGGCAAAGCAGGTCTTCCTTGCCACAAATCACGGCGGTGGGGCAGCTGATCGTGGCCAGTGTCGGTACGCTGTCCATGCGATCTTTCAATGCCAGCGACTGCTTTTCGAAGGCGGCGGGCCCCATCGTCAGTGCCATGTCGAGAATCACGTCCAGTAACTCTTCATCGTCACGATTGCACTTGGCAAGATACACGGGCTTCAGAGACTCGATAGCCAGCTCACGTAGTCCACCCCGAATTGCGATATTGATTTGTTCGAGCCGAGTGTTGCTTTTGGCAAGCGTATCCGGGTGCGGTGTCGTGTCGAGCAGGGCCATATGTGTGACTCGTTCCGGTGCCTGCCGCCAGATCTCGAATGCGAGTATGCCGCCCATTGACAGGCCTGCTATCGCAAAGGTCGGTGGCGCATCGGCAAGCACCTGGCGCGCCATATTGCCAAAGTTATCAGCCGTTGTTGTTTTGGCGTGAAATACTGGCAAGTCAATCGACGCCACCTGCGGCGCCCACAACCGCGCATCGCACATCATGCCGGGAAGCAGCAGGACGTTTTCGGCTGGCATCGCTGCTCTTCGCTAGTCGCTATCGGACTGAATGCGTGCAGAGCTGCCACGTATCAGCGACCCGGAGAATGCACGCTTCTCCGGAGACAGGTCGGGGTTTTCGATACGCTCGATCAGCATGGACACGGCGGAGTCCGTCATGCGCTGAATCGGCTGCCGCACCGTCGTGACGTCGTAAGCCGCATACCTTGCCTGGCCAACACCGTCGAAGCCGACTATTGAGATGTCGCCAGGTACGTCCAGGCCGTGTTTCTCGCGCGCCTCGTCGATACAGCCGATTGCCATGACGTCATTCGCGGCAATGACCGCGTCCGGCGCACTGCCGTGCTTCTCTACAAGTTTCGTGAAACATTCGCGGCCGGTCGTATAGCCGAAGTCGCCGCTTACCGTTGTAATGTCGGTGATGCCCAATTCCTTAAGCTTGTTGAGTGCCCCCATCTTGCGCTCGATACTTACGACGGAGTCCGGCGGGCCTTCCACGATCCCAAACGACTTGTGTCCGGCATTGACCAGGCCGTCGACGAGCCAACGCTCGCCTTCTTCCTGGTCACATCGGACCGAGCTCACGAGCTGATCCTGCAGGCTGCGGTTGTAGAAGACGACGGGAATTTCCGCATTGTTTATCGTCTTTAGCTGCTGAGGCGTGAATATCGCCGCGGTCAGTACCCCGTCCACGCGATATTGCAACATCTGCTCGATAACGGACTCCGTATCGCTTTCCCGTTCGAGGGCAAATAGCAGCACCCGCACACCATGCTCCGAGAAACGCTGCGTCAGTTTCACAAGCACTTCCGGGTAATAGAGGTTAGTGAGTTTTGAGATGACCACGGCGACCATATTTGAACGCCGGGTAATCAGTCCTCGCGCGATGGCATTCGGTCGATAGCCCAATTGATCGGCCGCAGCCATGACGCGGTCGCGCATTGCTTTCGACGCACTGGCGCCGTCCTGAAACACCCTCGAGACGGCTGATTGCGACACACCGGCGAGTTCTGCCACGTCATACGATGTCGCGCGTTTGCCGGCCAGCTCGCCGTTATCTTTGCCCGATTTTTGTTTCTTACTCATTTATAGCCGATTCCGCATGACTTCCAATTGATAATGATGGTAGGCAGTATTGCATCCGGATGCAATTCGGAGTCGATGATGGCAGCGTTACTCGAGGGACAGGTCGCACTGATTACCGGGGCTGGTCGCGGGATCGGTCGCGCTTGTGCAAAAGGATTGGCCGATGCCGGCGCGAAAGTCGTTGCTGCGGCGCGAACGGAGGCAGATCTGGCCGAACTCCGGTTACATGCATCCGGACGCATTGAAACCTGGACCGCGGATGTTACGGATGATGCGTTTATTGAGCGTATCGAGACCATCGATGGCCTCAGTATTCTCGTTAATAATGCGGGCGGCAACCGCCCGCAAGCGTTTGTCGAGGTCGACACCGAATCGCTGGATTTTGTCATCGACCTCAATGTAAGAGCAGCGTTTCGAGTGGCCCAGGCCGCAGTGAAAGCAATGCTCGCACAGGGCGTCAAAGGATCGATCATCAACATGTCGTCGCAAATGGGGCATGTCGGCTCGCCCGGTCGCACGGTTTATTGCATGACCAAGCATGCGATCGAAGGTCTCACCAAGGCCATGGCCGTAGAACTTGGCGAGAGCGGCATCCGCGCGAACTCGGTGGCACCCACGTTCGTCGAGACCGCGCTGACCAAGCCGATGCTCGAAAACCCCGAATTCAGGGAGTTCGTGTACGGCATGATCCCGATGAGAAAACTGGCCACGCTCGACGATATCGTCGCGGCCGTGTTGTTTCTTGCGGGCTCGGGCTCGTCGTCGGTGACGGGCCACAGTCTGCGGGTTGACGGCGGCTGGACCGCACAATAGGGGAAGCAGGACATGGAAGCATTTGGCACGCTCAACTGGACGATCCTGGTTGTCTACATTCTCGGCAACCTGTTGCTGGGCTATTTTATTAGCAAGCGGATCAGCACTGCAGATCACTTCTACCTGGGCAACCGCACCACGCCGTGGTGGGCGATCGGCATCTCGGTAGTGGCAACCTATGTTAGCGCGCTGTCGTTCCTGGGTGGTCCTTCATGGGCCTATACGGATGGTTTTTCGGTCATCGCGTTGCACGCGAATTACCCGCTCGTGATCTTCGTGGTCATTACCTTATTCCTGCCGTTCTTCTACAACAGCGGTGTCGCCTCGATTTACGACTACCAGGAGCGTCGCTTCGGCCCGAGGGCGCGCGCTCTGATTTCCAGCATCTGGCTGGTTTCACAAACGATGACGTCGGCCGCGATTCTTTATGCGACGTCGCTGGTGCTCGAGTTCATTACGGGCATCGACGTCGTACACGCTATCATCATCGTGACGATAATCGCGCTGGTGTACACCGCCTTGGGTGGGATTACTGCGGTGATATGGACCGACGTGGCACAGGCCGGCATCCTGCTGGTCGGGGCCATCATCATTCTTTTGGCGTTGGTGCAACAGATGCCAGAGTCGATCGGCACGACGCTGACAACGTTGAAGGCGCAGGGAAAATTGAACCCTCTGGATTTCGACTTCAATCTGACTCACGCAACGACCGCATGGTCGGGCATCGTCGCGATGACGCTGTATCACATCACCGTATACGGTACGAATCAGATGATGGTACAGCGCACACTGGCGTCCAAGACGATCGGTGACGCCAAGAAGTCCTACCTGACGATGGGCTTTGCCGCATTCTTCATCTATTTCCTGTTCATTTTCCTCGGCGTACTGTTCTACAGCTACTATCAGGGTGCTGAGTTCGAGAACAGCAATACAATCATCCTGCAGTTTGCGTCCGATTACGGGTTGCCGGGACTGATGGGGCTGATCGCCGCGGCCGTCATGGCTGCGTCGATGTCCAGCCTCGATTCGGCATTCAATTCCATGTCCACGGTGATGACGGTCGACTTCTACCAGAAGTACATCCGCACGGATGCGTCTGAGGAGCACTACCTCAAGGTATCGCGATCATTCACCGTGTTGATTGCCATCATTATCATCGTGCCCGCCATCATGTTGACCGGTAGCACGGGATCCATCCTTCTGGTGCTCAGCAATATCGGCTCCTACTTTGTTGGCGCGCAGCTCGGCATGTTCGCGGTCGGATTCTTCTCGAAGCATGCGACCGAGAAGGGCGTGCTCGTCGGAACTGCGATCGGGTTCGTCATGGTCTGGTACATCGCCAATCACACCGATATCGCCTGGCCGTGGTACTGCGCAATTGGTGCGTTTACCAACATCGTTGTGACGATCACGGCAAGCCTGCTGATCGACGGTAAGAGCAAAGAATACTCGTCGTACTCGGTGCGCGGACAGATTCGGAAGTTCAAAGAGGAAGGGCTGGCCGAGAAACAGGATGGCTGGTACCTGGTGCCAGGCAAGGTCGATAGCGTCAGCTACCTGCTGATCGTGTTTTTTGTGGCCACGATCCTGTTCCTGTTCCTCTTCGGCCGCGCATTCTGATGCGACGGGCGGTTGCGGTTGCGGCCATTGCGGTTCTTGGCCTGTCGGCGTGTTCGCAGAAGGATCTGGTTTACGAGAAAGCGCTGGACGACGGTCAGAGCTTCACGGCATACCTCGTTTCGTATCAGTCTTCGGGCCTCAAGGTATACGCGATGGTTGCAGTTCCGAAGGCGGCCATGCCGGCCGGTAGTTATCCGGTCATCATTGCCAATCACGGGCATGTTCCCGACCCGACGAAATACGGAATTACGGCCGACGGTGTCGACTCCCGCCCCGGCGATTACTATCGATCTGTCCCCGAGCTCTATACATCGCGTGGCTTTCTTGTCGTGTTGGCGGATTATCGCGGCCACAATAATTCTGAAGGACTGGCGTTTACAGAGCGCGACAATGCTGTCGAATTTTATGCCGATGACGTTGTGGCCCTGCTGGCTGGGCTCGATGAAATCAAGGGTGCTGACATGAACAATGTTTTCATGTGGTCCCATTCGATGGGGGGTGGGGTGTCCCTTCGTGCACTGCTGGCGACGGACATCATCAAGGGGGCGTCATTCTGGGCGACCATGCCGGTTGGGGATACACTTGCCAGGACTGGAATTCCTGAGGTCCCGATAGTCCTTCACCATGCAGTCGGGGACACATCGACGGCGAGCTCGAACTCCCAGGTGTTTGCCGAGGCCCTCGAGGCCGGCGGGCAGCTCCCTGTCTTTTACAGCTATGACGGCGCTGACCATTATTTCGAAGGCGCCACCCGTGAACGGGCCGCGGATCGCGATGCGACATTTTTCCGGTCTTTGATGAGTGAGCAGTGATTGCCCACTCGTAACTTCCTGATTCAGTTCGTCGAATCAAACAGATAAGTACTGCGAATTCACGATATGCGCAGCTCGAGTGCCGGGTCACCGGCTGATCCTCAACTATGCTCGAGGCAACATGATGTGACTGAATGAGTCATAACTGCTTGAGGAAAAACAAAAAAAAGTTCATTTAGTATTTCAAACGAACCAGGCAATGTCACGTCGGAAACAAGAATCGCACACGCTGCGGCTCTAATTCTGCAAATAACTTGCATTCGCAGTACAACATTCCGTATATTCTGATTCGGTTTCTACGTACGAAGCAAAATTCCGCGATTTTTTACCTTCAGGGGGTTCCACACTCATGCATGCCAAGAACAAGGCAATTGCTGTAGCCGTCTCAGCAGCACTCGCATCTCCGGCCATTGCGCAGGATGCGATTGAAGAGATTATTGTCACCGCGACGAAACGTGAGAGCAGCGTTCAGGATCTTGCGGTAGCTGTCACGGCGATCAGCGGCGACGAAATCAAAGAGCTCCAGCTCGTCAATGTTGTCGATATCGAGAAGACCGTACCCGGCCTGAAGGTTCGCTATGTAGGAGCCGATCCGACGATCATCATGCGTGGCGCAGGTGCGGCCGGAACCAACGACATCGCGGTGCCGATCTATGTAGATGGGCTATATCGTCCGCGTGCTGGCCAGGGTCTTGCGAGTTTCCTTGACGTAGAACGCATGGAAGTACTGCGCGGGCCGCAGGGTACGCTGTTCGGGCGCAATACGTTCGGTGGCCTGGTTAACGTTATCGCCAAGAAGCCGGACACCAGTGCTTTTGACTTCGGTATCGCGGCGACAGGTGGTGACTACTCGTTGGCGAAAGTCGAGGGTTTTGTCAACGTACCGTTTTCGGACACGGTGGCACTGCGTGTTACGGCGAGCAATACTCAACGCGACCCGCTCATCGAGAATACATTCAACTCCTCTGCAGGGATGCGTGACGAAGACAACACGTATGCTCGGGCGCAATTGCGTTTTGAACCATCGGATTCCTTCGACGTGACCTTTTCGGCGACTTACTGGAAGGATGAGTCAAACGGAAATGCTGACTATGCCGGCGTTATTTTGGGTATTCCGATAAACCCGGCCAATAATGAAACGGATGGCGTGAACGGCGTCATGACTTTGTGCCAGGGCCGTCAGCCTGGTACCGAGGATGATTCGTGGCCTCTCACAGGCGGTCGTAACCAGGCTGGTACTTGCGGTGTTGACGAAACTGCCGCTGTTAATCCGGACGTCTACAAGATCACGAGTGACTTCGTGCCGCTTCGCAAGATCGACGAAACATCTTTCAGTGCGCTGGTTAACTGGGATATTGGTTTCGCGAATCTGCGAGCCAACATTGGTGTGTTTGACTACGAAGAGTTTCGCCTGACCGACTCGGACTTCTCATACAGCACATCCGTCTGGCAGGACAACAATCCAGGTATAGAACCGCCCACCTCGACGGGCCCGGGTTACTGGCAGCAGTGCTGGGGCGGTCCCACCTGCGGTCTTGCAGCGGGCCAGCGGGTTAATTCCCAGGCAGCGCAAGCCGACGTCAACCTGAACTCGAACAGTGACGGTGCACTGCAATGGACGCTCGGCTTCTTCTACTACGATGATTCGGGTGACGGCGACACAAGCAGCGAGTTCGTATGGGGCTATACCGACACGACTGCGCCACAGAGCGTATCGTGGGGACATTGGCTCTACCAGGGTAACGGTGGCACGAAGTCCACGGCAATCTACGGCCAGGCAGAGTATTCGTTTACCGATACGACACGTGGCACAGTCGGCTTGCGGCAATCTCGCGACGAGCGCCGATTCTTCAACCGCTATGTCGACTGGGGTCCTGGCGTGCATGGTTGGGAGGCTGGTTACTACGCGGCACACTACGCTGATCCGGGTAGCCGCTTCGCGCCCTGGCCCGAGTTCGCGACGACACAGGCGAGTATTGATGACGCACAAAACGGCAAGAAGGACCACACGGACTGGAAGGTCGCGATTCAACACGATCTCAACGACGAGGTGATGATCTACGGTTCTGCATCGACCGGGTATATTGCGGGTGCAATCGAAGGCGGTGGCAGCACGGGTCTAACCAAGCCGAACGAGGTCATGTCCTATGAGGCGGGTCTGAAGAGCACGTTGCTCGACGGTACCATGCGACTGAATGTGGCCGCATTCTTCAACGACTATGACGGCCTCACGACGTCCTCGTTTGTTGCGCAGGGTCAGACGATCGTCGCAGAGCAAAACGTTGGTGGCACCATGGAGTCAACCGGTCTCGAAGTCGAAATGAACTGGGCTGCTACGGACAGATTGCAGGTCAATGCCGGTCTGGCACTGAACAATTCCGAGCTCAAGAAGTTCGGTCGTAGTGTGTTGAACCGCGTCTTCCATTCGGGAGGCGATGTGGAAATCGGCAACGTGGAGCCTTGTGACCAGACCTGTACGCAAGTCTATTATCTCGACGGTAAAGACGCGCGTTTCTCGCCCGCTTACACGTTGTCGGTCAATGCAACCTACGAGTTTGAGCTCGCTGGCGGCAGCCTGGTGCCAGGCGTCTACATGTATCACTCGGATGATTACAAGACGACCAACATCGAGTACTTCTTCACCAAGCAGGATGCGTACACGACCTGGGACCTGAGAGCCACGTGGACGTCGGAGAGCTCACCGCTGTCGATTCAGGCTTATATGCTGAACGCGACGGACGAGATTGTTCAGGTTGGCGGCGATCAGTTCAGCCAGGGTCGTGCTGTCGCAGACTTTAACAATCCGCGTACTTGGGGCATTCGACTCGGCTATAACTTCTAACCCCCCCCGTTGGAAGATAGTGGGCAGCGTGACGTTGCCCAAGTTGTTGGAAGCCTCGCCTTGTGCGAGGCTTTCTCTTTTCCGGAATCGCCATGAACGAAATGCCTGACTCAGTAATGCGTGCGCTTGAAAGCGGCTATCAGGCGCAGCAGGCAGGCAACCTGCTGAGCGCGGAGAAAACGTATCAGCAGGTCCTTGCGCAGGATGCAGATAACATTCATGCGCTGAACCTGCTGGGCATGCTTTACGTCAATTCGCAAAGGCCGCGAGAGGCCATCGAATTTCTTTTGCGGGCACTCAGCCAGCAGCCTGATAATTCGCAAACGCAGAATAATATCGGCCTGGCCTACAAGGATCTCGGCCAAAATGACAAGGCGATCGAGCATTTTACGAAGGCCGCGGAGCTGGATCCGGACAATCCCGACATCCATAACAACCTGGGCAATGTCCTGCGCATCGTCGAGAAGCCGCGCAAGGCCGTCGCGGCCTATGAAAGAGCACTCAAGATCGCTCCGACATTTGCCGAGTGCTGGAGCAACCTGGCAGCGGCACTGAACGAACTCGGGAAACATGAACGGGCGCTCAAGGCCGTGAGAAGGGCGCTGCAGCTTGATCGGGAACTTGCGCAGGCATACAACAATCGAGGCGACATATACCTTGCGCAGGCAAAGTATGAAGAGGCGGTCGCAGAATACAGGGTTGCAGTAAGGCTAAGCCCAAAATACACAGCAGCCCTTATCAATATGGCGCGCACCGTGCGCGATATGGATAAGCCTGAAGAAGCTGCGAAGATTCTCAAGGTGGTTCTCGACCTGGAGCCGGGCAATCCGGATGCGTTGCTTGTACAGGGTGTCCTCAACGAGCAGATTGGGGACCGGGAGGCGGCGGCAGGAAGTTTCAAGGAGGCCATCCAGTCCTCTCCCGACATGACGGTTGCACACTATTATTTGTCGCAAATAAAGGGGCGCGCAGGCACGGACGACGAGTTCGAGGCGATGAAAGCGCTCGATGCGAATGCCGAACTGACGCCGAGGGCCAGAATGTATCTGCACTTTGGTCTCTTTCGGGCTTACGACCAGCGCGGACTTTATGACGAAGCATTTCATCACCTGGCGGAAGGCAATCGAATCAAGGCGGAGAGTACGCCTTACGACGATGAGGATACGGCGCAATACATCCGGTCAATTGTCGACTGCGCGGCGGACGCGAAGTCTCGCCTCGGCGACGCTCCGGGTTGCCCGGATACGCGTCCCGTATTCGTACTGGGTATGCCTCGTTCCGGCACCAGCCTGACGGAGCAGATTCTTGCAAGCCACAGCGAGGTCGAGGGTGCAGGGGAGTTGAGCTACGCCTATGACGTGGCGCATTCGATTCGCCTGATGGTCGAAGAAAAATACCCGGACAACATGAAACTTCTTTCGGCTGAGCAGTTTGCAGAACTCGGCCAGCGGTATATGGACCGCTTCTCCGACGAATTTGCCGGGGCACGCTATATCGTTGACAAGACACCACTGAATTTCCAGTACATCGGCATGCTTTCTCTGGCTTTGCCCAACGCGAAGTTCATCCATTGTCATCGCGACCCGGTCCAGAACTGTTTTTCGATACATCGCATGCCGTTCGATGAGAAGCAAACCTACGCGCACAGTCTGGAGTCACTCGGGCGTTACTACACACGCTACTGGCAGTTCATGCGCGATTGGCACGAGATGTTTCCGGGTCGGATTCTCGACGTGTTGTATGAGGATACGGTTGCCGACATCGAGACACAGAGCCACCGCCTGCTCGATTTTCTCGACCTGGAGTTCGAGGGAGGTGTACTCGATTTCTATAAAACCAAGCGTATTGTCAAGACGCCCAGCGCCAGCCAGGTACGGCAGCCGATCTACAAGGACGCCGTCGCAGCATGGAAAAATTATGAGAAACATCTTGGATCGCTGCAGGAACACATAAAGGTGTAAGCGCATGAGCGACTTTGGAACTCTCAACTGGATCATCCTGGTTGCCTACGTCGTCGGCAATATCTTGTTGGGGTTCTTTCTGAGTTCCAAAGTGCATACAGCGGACGACTACTATCTCGGTGATCGTACGACACCGTGGTGGGTGATCGGTATTTCTGTCGTGGCAACCTATATAGGTGCACTGACATTCCTGG
>JBFFOS010000007.1:0-31937 GCA_041574375.1 Woeseiaceae bacterium | reverse complement strand
TCGACCACCGTCGTCAGACACTGCATAACTTCCGTCTTCGAGGTATATCCGTATATTCGCCACACCCTGATCTTCGCGGAAGGTCTCCTGGCTGCAGTCGCCTTCGAGGACTCGGCCGATGATCGTGCCGGTCGATCGGAACAGGTCCTCAGTCAGTCGGATGGTTGCCGTAGCCTCGTTTGACAGCAAACCATTGGTCGCGAAGGCCGTTGCCGTGTTCGCAATTTCATCGTCGCGTTGGCCCCCGACGATCTCGACCACATAGAAAATCTGGGTTTTTTCGCCGACCGACAGGTCACCAACCGCGAATTCGAGCGTTGCCAGATCCGGGCTGATCGTCGGATCGGGTGCATCGGCACCATTGAACTTCACCGACCCGGGCACGAAGCGTACTTCCGGCGGTGGCTGGTCAATTATCACGACGTCCGTAGCCACCCCCGCGGGCGACGTATTTTCAACGGTCAGTTCATAACGAACGAAGTCGCCCGGCGCAGCAATGGCAGTAAGTGTCTGTTTCTGCAGAAAGAGCGCCAATGACTGCGGGTCAATTGGCAAATCGAAAACAAAAGGTTCGGGTCCGCTCTTGTTGAATGCCGCACCAAACGATTCGGGGCCCAGTACGTAGGGTGCACCCGGCAGTAATTGCAGATCATCGATCGAAACGGATGATGGCGCTGCGTACTCCGGGGGCGGAGTCACGACAAGGCGGTAATCACCATCGGCCACGACCGGGAATCGATATTCACCAGGCCCGAACATGTAGTTTGTGCCCGAGTCATCGGTAACCGTCGTGCCCGCTGTGATGCGCGATGGGAAAATACTGACACCGTCATTGCCGTAAACCACAGCCGGCAAACCCGTCGTAACATCAACCAGCTCGACATCAACACCGCTGATGGGTGCGCCGGTGAGCGAGTCAAAAATGATGCTCGCCGGGTCAAGGCCTGCGGTGGCCTGCGAGACATCTGCCGCGTCGGCAATGTCAACGTAATCGACGCGAACTGACGAATTCATGGTGCCCTGCAGCACGCAGTCCGCGGAAACGGAAGCGTCGCGTGCTGTCGGGACATAGCCTGCAAAGATGCCTGTGTCAGGTCCTGTCTCGTAGAGTTGGATTGTTTCCTTGTCGCCCGAGAGGTCGTGCGTAATATCGACGACGACGGTATCGACGACCTGGAAATCAATATTCTGATCCGTGTCCGTGAGACGCAGGAAAATCGGCTCACCCAGATTGTAGAAGCCGGAGGCACTGACTTCCTGCACCTGCGTCGGATCTATAACCGTTCCACCCAACAGCGTCGGGTTGGCAAGTATCTGAAAGGCACCGCCGGTGAAACAGGCGGAGGGCCCGACGGGTTCCTGGTAGCTGCCAGTGCCTGCGGTCAATACGCGAGTGAAATCAACACTCGAGGCACTGCGGATTACGGCTATGGTCACTGAGACCTCGTTACTGACCAGCGTTGCGGTCTGGCCCGCCAGGTTGAGGAATTCGAGTGACGCCTGGTTGGTAATCACGGCCCCGGGCGGGCTGGCAGATGCCGGTCCCGCCACAGCCGCCGACGCAACGCACATAAAGATAAGCCTGCGTGCGGCAGTGTAAAAGGCAGACACGACGAAGCGGGGGTCACTCATACGAGTGACCCCGCGCCCGGCCGACATGTGTCGTCCTTTGAGCACCGTGATCCGTCTTACTTATTGACGCGTATTACGGTGCCGGTGCTGGTGGAGTGGTTGCCGGATCCGCAATCCTCGCGCGCCAGGTGAATACGTAGGATTCATCGGCATTGAGCGTGCCGATATTAAAGGTCAGGTCCTGTCCGCTGCGTTCGCAGATATCGGGGGCGTCGGGCTGTTCTGTACACCCTGTCGCTACACCACCATCGACCGCAAACGTCATATCGTCACCGTCCATTCCGTTAACCTCGAACTCGAGTTCGTCGGCGAGCGTGTCTGTAACGATTACATTTGTTGCGCTCGTTGTCGTACTTGCGTTCTCCACGGTCACAGCGTACTGAACAAGAGCACCCGGAATAGCCAATGTGCCAAAGCCATCACCCTGATCGATGACCTCGTATGCCTTCGAAATAGAAATATCGGTACTCTCCACGATGAAGCCGTCGATCGCGACTTGAACGCCATCGGCAAGTGCGACGTCGACGGTTTCAACACCGCCCGCTGTATCAGAGGCGCCATAGTCGAACACATCACCCGGCGCACCAGCCGTACCGGAACTATTGACCGCGGTTGCCGTGAGTTCGGCGCCGGCAATCTGGCCGTTCAGGAGCGTCAAGGCAGCATCGCCGAATACGCGTATCCGAACCGAGCTATCAGCGGCCAGGTCGTCCACGTACTGCTCGCCACCGCGTGTCGGCGTCGTGTCAGCCCCGGTAACAACGGCATAATCGAGAGTACCCATGTCGGCCGTATCGCTACCGAGCCCATTAATATCAACTGAACCATCTGACGGCACGATTTCCGCCACTGCAAGCGTGAAGTCAAGGACATCATTTGATGCATTGGCCAGAGTGAAGTCGACGAAGTAGTCTTCCCCACCGGGCGTGACAGACACAAGGTTTGCATCGTCATCGGGCGTCAATGTGAAACTTACACGACGATCCACAACGAACGTGGCAGTGGCAGGGTCTGAGGTAATCTCGTCCTGATCGATACTATTTACAGTGTAATCCACCGTTGCCGTGTTGGCGATGGGCGTTCCTGCGCGCGTACCTTCCGCCATTGCCTGCTGACCAAACAGCATTGCAGTGGCAAGCACGCCAAGCCTGATGAACAGGCCTGTGTTTTTGCTTACGATTTTCATCACGGTACTCCTTACTTTTTACAACTGCCGGCTAAGCCGGCGCCCAAACGAAGTTGGCGCGTCAGCGCCTCCCTCATTCCAAAACTGCCGCAAATCGCGCGGTACCTTGCGCGCCTGCAGCGAGATCGTTTTGCATGACCCAACGGACATGCGTGAAATCTTTGGCTTCCGCCGTTCGCGTCTCACCGTTCTCGGTGACGTTCAGCTCATCCGCGGTTGCAAACGTCTCGCCGCCGTCAACGGAAAAGACAATGTCCATGCCCGGGCCGAACGCAGAACCGTCGAGGTACATCAGTTCCTCGGCGATCGGGTTGGTCACGACGACGTTGTCGGCAACCTCGTCACTCGTATTGGTGAACGTGATCGTGTAGTAAACCGTTTCACCGGGAAGGACCTTCTCGGCCGGTACGAGGCGTTTCTCTTCCTCGCCCGTATCGTTCAGGAACACCTCTTCCTTCTGCACAGTCGTCTGCACATTGATGTGGCTTTGCGCCGCAGCCGTGAAGGCCAAAAACGTCAATAAGATTCCGGATAAAATTTTCATAATCACTCCTCGCTCTCTCTCGCCCTAAAAAAATCAATCGATCGTTACCTGGAAGGCGACGGTCTGAACGCCGTCCGCCAGCTGCAGATCGCCAAGTCGTACAACGACGCTCGGTATCGCGGTGATGTCGTACTCACCGGCGTCGCCGTCCGTCGCATCGGAAATTGTGTTGCCGTTCAGTGTGATGCTGCCCGGCACGAAGGTTGACCACGTCGGAATCGGGTCACTGATCACGGCCGCTGTTGCGGTTCCGGGACTGATGACTTCGACGGTGATCGTGTAAGTAATCGTTGCGCCGACGATCGGGGATGTGCCGCCGTCAGGATCAGCAACCACCTGTGACTTGACGATGTCGATCGAAACATCGTCGACGATGTACTCACCGAATTCGGTGGCCGTTGCGGTGGTGACACCGACAACGGCGTCGACGCCACCGTCCCCTTGTGCGGGATAGACAGTTCCTGCAGGCCCACTTCCTGTCGCTGCCGTCGCTGTCAGTTCGCTGCGGCCGAGCTGACCATTCGCCACATTGCCCGGAATATCATTGACCAGGAAAACGTCGACGGACTCGTCCGGCGCAAGATCCGGATCGTTGTTGCCAGGGGTGTACGGAAGATCACCAACGTTGAAGTCACCGCTGTTGTCCGTGTCGAAGAAAATTGCATCAGGCAGTGCCGGAACCGGGTCAAAATCGTCGCCCGCCACCGCAGTGTTCAACGCAAGCCGAAAAACCTCGTCACCATTGCCGAGGTTGGTAACCGTGAACAGCAACGCCCTGTTGACATCACCCGGCGATACGACAATCTGCCCGCTCTGCCGAGTCACCGCCACGTCAAGGCGTTCGGCTACGACGAATGACACGACATTCGACTGCGCATTCTGCTGTTCGCCGTTCTGAGTGAAATCAATGGATGCGATGTTTTCGATCAACGTGCCGACGCGCGTGCCGGCAGCCAATGTTGCGGATGCACAGAACAGCAGACACGCGGTCGCGAGCGCGTAACACAGCATCCAGCAAGTCGTATGACTTTTGTCAAAAAGTGGCATCGGCCTTCACATTCAGTTTTCAGGGCGTCCAATACGCCGGAACGCGCCCGAGGACGCGTCGCAACTCATTGATTGTGAATGTCCGGGAATACCCCACGAGTTTCCATAATGCGGCCCGATTTGTGCCCGTATTGTGATAACTCTCACACTCAAACTGTGAAGCTCATCACATTGCGAATTCACCCGGATTCAGGAGTTCCGGGCCGCGCCGTTGTGTGGTTGTCTTCTATCCTCCGGCAACAAACCGGGCGATCGAACCCGGCGCCTGATTGCAAACATCGAGGAAGCAAGCACGAACGACGAAAAAACTTTGCATGACAACGTTTACATGGCGCCTCTACCCCTAAACTGGGGTACTGCCGAAGTCGGCTCGCAACGTATAATTGCGACCAATTTTCCAGATGGTCGGACCGATCGGCCGCAACAACGAGATCTCTCTGAAATGACGACTAAACTAGAGTCACTGCAATCCTGGGTCGACCAGGTAGCCGCGCACACGCAACCCGAGACCGTTCACTGGTGCACAGGCACAGAGCAGGAGTATCAGGACCTTATCGAGTTGATGCTGGCCACCGGCACACTCACGACCCTGAATCGGGAAACCCACCCGAATTGTTACCTGCACCTTTCCAGCCCCAATGACGTGGCTCGTGTCGAACACCTGACATTTATCTGCACCCCTGAAGAAGACGATGCCGGGCCGAACAATCTGTGGATGGATCCGGCTGCAGCCCACGAGAAAATGGACGATCTGTTCGAAGGCTGCATGCAGGGTCGGGTCATGTATGTGATCCCTTATTGCATGGGTCCGATTGACTCGCCCTACTCGCGTTGTGGCGTGGAGATCACGGACAGTGCCTACGTTGTCGCCAATATGAAACTAATGACAAAGATGGGCAACAATGCGCTACAACGCATTGAAAAAGAAGGAACTTTTGTACGGGGCCTGCATTCGACCGGTGAACTGGACCCGGATCGCCGCTTCATCATGCACTTTCCGGAAGAACTGTCGATCAAGAGTTATGGCTCCGGCTATGGTGGCAACGCCCTGCTCGGCAAGAAGTGCCATGCGTTGCGAATTGCCAGTTACCAGGGCCGCCAGGAAGGCTGGCTCGCGGAGCACATGCTGATTGTCGGCCTCGAAAACCCGGACGGCGACGTGCACTACATTGCCTGCGCATTTCCGTCGGCCTGCGGCAAGACCAACCTCGCAATGCTGATTCCACCCGAGACGATGAAGGGCTGGAGAACCTGGACGTTGGGTGATGACATCGCATGGCTGCACCTGGATGAAGACGGCAAACTTCGAGCCATCAACCCGGAGGCCGGCTATTTCGGAGTCGTGCCGGGCACAAACGAGAAGACCAACAAGAATGCTTACGAGATGATCAAGCATGACACGATCTTCACGAATGTTGCCTCCACAGCAGACAAGCAGCCCTGGTGGGAAGGCAAGAAAGACGGCACGCCGGCCAAGGACTGGCAGGGACGTGACTATGACCCGTCCATGGGCCCGGCCGCGCACCCGAATTCCCGGTTCACAGTCAGGGCAACCAACAACCCACACTACTCAAGCCTGGCAGACGCACCGACTGGCGTACCGATCTCGGCCATTGTCTTTGGTGGACGTCGCAAGAAAGTTGCACCACTGGTCTATGAGACGAAGAGTTGGGAGCACGGTGTCCTGGTGGGTGCGGGGACTGCGTCCGAAACCACCGCTGCTATGGTCGGCGAAGTCGGCGTCGTACGTCGGGACCCAATGGCCATGAAACCCTTCTGCGGCTACAACTTTGCGGACTACTGGGCGCACTGGTTGTCATTCCCCGAGCGTTCCGAGCATTTACCGAAAATTTTCCACGTTAACTGGTTCCGTCAGAATGATGACGGCGATTTCCTGTGGCCCGGCTTCGGTGAGAACATTCGCGTCCTCGAATGGATCATTGATCGTGTCGAGCACCGTGCCGACGCCAAGGAAACGCCCATTGGTTTCCTGCCGCATATTGAGGATCTCAATACCAGGAACCTCGATATCAGTCCCGAGGCACTTGAAGAGCTCACCTCGATCGATACTGAGGAGTGGCGAGCCGAGATGGCCTCAATTCTCGAGTACCTCGAAGGCTATGGTGACCGCTTGCCAGAAGAACTGCGCCGGCAACAAAAGGCCATCGCCGACGCGCTGGACGAAAGTCTCGCGAAAGCGTCATGAAAAAAGGTGACTGGCGCCGCAATCAGCCGATAGTTTTGTAGTAGATCGCCAGGCTTGACCCCGGCTCCTCTGCCCGACCGAGGCCGATGGTGCCTTCGCTGTCGAGTTCAGCCGAGTCGCGACGCACAAATTTCTCCTGCCCCTGAAGGTTCTGCAGGAACGTGCCGTTGGTGCTTTGGTCGACCAGCACAAATTTGCCGCGCCGCATTTCGATCTTGGCGTGGATACGTGAGATCAGGTTGCCTTTGACGACCAGGTCGTTGTCGTCGGCACGGCCCATATTGATTGACTTGCGCCGATCCGAGACTTCGACCGTCGTATCGCGAAAATTGAGCAACAGCTTCGACGCCCGGCGGTCCTTGTTCTCCCATTCGATGGTCGGGAGCATGCTCGTCGCTTCATCCGGCTGCCAGACCAACTCGTAGAGTGCCACTTCGTCCAGTCGGCCACGCACGGTCGCAACGTCGATCTGGCGCGTCTGTTTGCGGAGCTCGGGGCTCATCTTCTCCACCGTGAACCCGGAGATGACAATCTGCTTGGCCTTTGCCTGCGATGTCATACGATTTGCCGTGTGCACTGCGGCACCGAAGATATCGTTTTGCTCCTGGACGACCGGTCCGTAGTGGCAGCCAATGCGAATCGAAACCGGGATACCGTCATCCCTGTTGGTTTCGCTGGTTACCCGCGATTGCATCATCACAGCCGCGCCCATCGCATCGTCGACGCTCTCGAAGGTCGACATCACCTCGTCACCGATGGTCTTGATTACCGTGCCGTTGAACTGGTAAGTCGCGTCCTTCATGACGTCCAGGCACAGCGCAACGGTCTCGCTGGCTTTCGTATCGCCAAACTCGTCGTACAGCTGTGTACTGCCGACAACGTCGGCAAACAGGATCGCGACTTCAAGGTCTCTTGCCATAACTCGGCTCACAGCTTATTTGCCCAAGCGCCTAATAATACTACTATTTCTCGGCGACGATGTACGCGATCCACGCAAGATCAGCCTCGCCCTTTTCGTCTGGCGTGAATTCTCCGTTGCCCTCGCCGTCTTCATCCTCACCTTCCCAGTACACGGTTGCCTTGCTGAAACCTGCCTCCAGCAACAGCTCCCGGATCTCAGGGGCTGACCACAGGCGCCACTCGTACGTGAAGGCCTTTTTGATCTTCGAGCCGTCCTTGAACTTGAAATGAATGTGGCAACGGATGAAGTTGGTCACCGGGTGGAATTTCGCCTGGTGCCAGATATAGGTGAAACCATGCTTCTTGTACTTGGTTTTCTCCCGCGTTTCTTCCTGCGCCTCGGGACCGCCAAACATGTCACAGAAGAACACGCCGTCGTCCTTGAGCGCATCATAGGCACGCGCGAAATAGGCACGAAGCGTGTCGCGTGTGTCAAAAATAAAGTAACTGAAATTGAATGCCGCCAGCAGGTCGACCTTGGGTGTCTCGACCGTCATGACGTCCGACTCGATCAGGCTGACCCGTGCCCGGTCTTCCGGCTCGAGTTTGCCGACGCGGTGCTCGCGGCCCCACTCGAGAACCGACGGATCAATATCGACACCGATGGCCTGAAACTCCGGTCCCTGCCGCACCCACTGGCAAGACGCGCTGGCTGTGCCGCAGAAGTCTTCGCGGAACAGGTAGGCCGTTCGCCCGGTCAGCGACCTGAACGTCGCCTGCAGGAATTCGATTTCGTTTTCGACATTTTGTACCGACAATTCATAAAGCTCATGAATGTCGGCCCGCTCGGCCATGGTCTGTTGCTTGCTCGCGGATTTAGCGCTCATGTTCTTTCTTGCTGTCCTGGTTTCGGGCCGTGCATTGTATCCGTCTACGCCGCTGCAGGCATAGCATTAAGTGCATTCACCAGCACTTCGCCTCCAGCACCCTCGCGATGCGCATGCTCGCTGATGTAGCGACGCCATGCTCTCGCGCCGGGCTGCTCGGCGAACAGGCCAAGCATGTGCCGCGAAATACTGTTAAACGGCACACCCGCAGCTTGCTCACCCTCGATGTACGGCAGCATCGCCTCGACGACATCCGCGCGCGACGGCATATCCCATCCCGCATTGAAATGATGCTCCAGTTCGGCCAGGAAATACGGCCGGTGATAGGCCTGCCGACCGATCATTGCGCCGTCGACATATTCGAGTACCTTATCGACCTGGCCCACACTGGTCAGTCCGCCATTAATGACAATCTCGAGTTCGGGAAAGTCGCGTTTCAGCTGATAGACGCGTTCGTAATTGAGAGGCGGGACTGTACGGTTCCCCTTGGGGCTCAGTCCTTCCAGGATCGCGATGCGCGCATGCACGATGAACTTGCGGCAGCCGGCCGCCACGAGCGGCTCGACGAAATCGGCGAGAAACTCGTAGCTATCCTGATCGTCGATGCCGATGCGCGATTTCACCGTAATCGGGATGTCGGTTTCCTTCTGCATCGCTTTGAAGCAGTCGGCGACAAGGTCCGGTGCCGCCATCAGACAGGCCCCGAACTGCCCGCTTTGCACGCGGTCGCTCGGGCAGCCAACGTTGATGTTAATTTCGTCGTAGCCGTACGCCGTCGCTTTGGCCGTCGCCTGCGCCATCCAGTTCGGATTGGAGCCACCCAGCTGCAGCGCGATTGGATGCTCTTCATTGTTGAAGCGCAGGAAGCGATCGGCATCGCCATGCACGATGGCCGCTGCCGTCACCATTTCGGTATACAGCAGACTCGACGGGCTTAGCAGCCGCAGAAAATATCGGCAGTGACGGTCGGTCCAGTCCATCATGGGGGCAACACTGAGTCGAATATTTCGTCTGTTCATTTGCTCGTTGCTCTTGCCGTGCCTGCGACAAGTGAAAAATACGTACTGCGTTCAATACAGCGCCCTATAATATGGCATTCACTCGAGAAAGCGCATGTTGTCCCATCAAGACGTAATAGCGGAAATTCTGGATCTGCCGGATGGCCCTGAAATCGGAGCATTCTTCGATTTCGACGGAACTATTATTTCCGGCTATTCAGCCGTCGCGTTCTTCCAGGAACAGCTCAAGCGCGGCCACATGTCGCCACGCGATGTCGTTGAACTCATCAGCGTTATGGCAAGCTTCGGCATCGGCATACTGGGCTTCCCCGCCCTGATGCTGGCTGCTTCGCAGTTCCTGCGCGGCGTCCGTGAGGACAGCTACGCCGAGTTCGGCGAAGAAGTGTTCAAGTCGCATATTGCGCGGCAGATTTACCCGGAAACCCGGGCGATGGTCAAAACGCACCTGCAAAAGGGACATACGGTCGCGATCATCTCCTCGGCTACGCCCTACCAGGTCGAACCCGCTGCACGCGATCTGGAAATAGAAAACGTGTTGTGCACATACCTGCAGGTTGAAGATGGCGAATTCACGGGTGCGGTCGTCCGTCCGATCTGTTTTGGGCCCGGCAAGGTGCTCGCCGCCGAATCCCTGTCCGACAAATTCGGCGCGGACCTCGACAAGAGCTTTTTCTATTCTGACAGTACGGATGACATAGAGCTCCTGGAGCGCGTAGGCAACCCACGCCCTCTGAATCCCAGCAACAAGCTTCAAGCCATCTCGGAGCGTCGCGGGTGGCCCGTACGACGGTTCGCCAGCCGCGGCCGGCCGACGCCAACCGACTGGGTTCGAACGGCGATGGTTCCCGCGACCTTGTTGGGCTCTTTTGTGTCCGGCCTGCCGATCTGGGCTCTTTCCGGCTCCAAGCGCGACGCACTCAATTTCTCGATGTCGGTGTTTGCCGATGTCGCCAGCGCCCTGATCGGTCTGAACCTCACGATCAAGGGCGAACATCACCTTTGGTCGCATCGACCTGCCGTTTTCCTGTTCAATCACCAGAGCAATGTCGATATGGTGATCATCGCACGCCTCCTGCGGCGCGATATCAGTGGTGTCGGCAAAAAGGAGATTGGTGATATTCCGCTGATTGGACGCATCCTCGAATTTGCCGGTGTGGTGCTGATCGACAGGAAGGACACTGAAAAGGCTATCGAGACGATGGGGACACTTGTCGATACCATGCGCATCGAAGGAAAATCAGTCTGCATGTCGCCCGAGGGGACTCGCTCTGTCACACCGAAACTCGCGCCCTTCAAAAAAGGCGCCTTTCACCTCGCAATACAGGCCGGTGTTCCGATCGTCCCGATCGTTATTCAGAATTCGAGCGATATCATGCCTAAAGGAGACATGATTTACAGGCCTGCCACGGTCGAGGTCGAAGTTCTCCCACCCGTCGACACATCCGCATGGTCCGCAGATACGATAGAGGAGCACGTGGCCAGCGTGCGCAACCTGTACCTGGAAGCCCTCGGGCAGGACCGATCCGGCGATACCGTGAAACCACTCAGAGTAGTCAGGAAATAATGGATCAGTTAAGCCCACAAGACGCGCAATTCCTCTACATGGAATCAGAGGAAAATCATATTCAGGTCACTGCAGTTGCAGTTTTCGATCCGTCGACGGTACCCGGTGGCAAAACCGTCCGATTCAAGGACATTCTCGCCCATATCGAGAGTCGCCTGCACATGAGCCCGTTGTTCCGGCGCCGCCTCGAACGCGTGCCGTTCGAACTCGATTTTCCTTACTGGGTCGATGACGAACATTTCGACCTCGAATACCACGTGCAGCACAGCCGCCTGCCGAAACCGGGCGACTGGCGCCAGCTTTGCATTCAGTTGTCACGCTTCCATGCACGCCCACTCGACATGTCGCAGCCCCTTTGGGAGATGCTTGTCATCGAGGGACTCGATCATATCGAAGGTCTCCCTGAAGGCTCCTACGCCGTTGCGACGAAACTGCATCACGCGGCTGTAGACGGCGCTTCGATAACGAGTTTTTACCGCGCTTTGATGGACATCGATAACAAGGGCACGCCGGCCGTATCCCTCAACGCCGTCGAGGCGACGCGTAGTCCAAAACCGGGAATCGTGGACATGACCGGGCGCGCAATCTGGAATGCGGTCCGCTCGCCGATTGGCATGACCGATGCCGTCATGAGGTCCGCCCCGACTCTTTATCGCCTGGCACAGCAGGCGTTGTCATCACAAGAAAAGAAACCGAAGCTCCCGGTTCCTGATACGCGCTTTAACTGCAGGGCTTCACCGCACAGAATGTTTGATGCCACGAGCTTCAAGCTCGATGACCTCAAGGCTATCCGCAAAGCGGTGCCCGAATGCACGATCAACGATATCGTGTTGTGCATTTGCGGGGGCGCCGTGCGCAAGTACCTGCAGCACCACACTGAGTTACCGAAAGAATCACTGGTCGCCTGGGTGCCGATCAACGCACGGTCCGGTCCGATGGAGGACGACGAGCATCCCGGCAACCGTGTCACGGCCATGACGACGCGGATCTTTACCGATGTTGATAATGCTGTTGAGCGACTGCAATTGATCCACAAGTCCACGCAGAAAAGTAAGGCCGCAAAAGCCGGTATTTCAGCTCGGCTGATGACAGACCTCAGCCAGCATGTGCCATCGGCCACGCTCGTGACCGCCGGGCGGCTGGTCCTGCGTGCCGGCATGGCGGCGCGGGTCTGCAACCTGTTCATCTCGAATGTTCCCGGGCCGCAGATCCCGTTGTACATGAATGGCGCGCAGCAAGTCGCAACCTACGGGATTGCGCCACTCGTCGATGGCATGGGGCTATTCATCGCAACGCCCAGCTACAACGGCAATATCACGTTCAATGTCACCTCGACACGTGAAACATTGCCCGACATTCACTTCTTCGTCGAGTGTATCGAAAAATCGCTGGACGAACTGCGCAAGGCAACAACCAGGCCCAAGGCCGCAAAAAAACGCAAAAAGAAGTCCACCGGGACCTGAACGGCGCGTTACTGCGCACCAGCGTTTTCGCTGTGCGTACTAACCCGAATTGACCCGAATCTGCCATGATTCCATAGTTTTTGCAGAAGACCATTCTGCCCTGGAACATCGAGGTACGAACAATGAGAACAATGCTACGCGGATTACTTATTCTGGCGCCGGCGATGCTATTGTCCGGCTGCGGTCAGGGCGGCGTCAGCTTTGCCGATGACATTCAACCAATCATTGAGAAAAGCTGCATCAGTTGCCATAGCGGCACCGGCGAAGGTGCCAATGTGAGCGAATACCTGATGACTGACTACGCCAGCGTCATGAAAGGTACCAAGTACGGCCCCGTCATCGTTCCAGGCAGTCGCATGTCGAGTTCGATATACCTGGTTGTCGCCGGCAAGACGGCACCCGAAATCCGCATGCCTCCACACAATGACGAAGCCTTTGCCCAGGGTCGAGGCGTAATGTTGTCAGCCGGCGAAATCGAAAAGATTGGCCTGTGGATCGACCAGGGCGCCAAGGACAACTAGCAACACATCCGGAAAAACGATCGCGGGCTGCGTTAGTGCGCCTGCCGTTCGTCTCTGGGCATTGCGAAAAACTGCAACTCACCGAGTTCGCCGTCCAGTAAAACGAGATCTGCCTCGGGCTCGTTCCTTAGCTGGTTCGCTATTCTCTGCGCCTCGGCCATGTAGTGGCGATAGAGTTGCTGTCGAAGCGCAAGAGACAGTACCGCCGGCTCACCCTCTTCAATGTTCAATGCACGCTCGAGCGAGAACTCGGGCAGCGTACTCGCCGCGTTCTTGTGCACCCAGGTACCGGTCGCCAGGTCAAATTCGTACAGGTTCAGGAACTGATGCCCCTCCCGTGCGAGGAATATGACAGCATCGATAACGTAGTTTGCTTCGGCATCATCCATCACCCAGTGAAGTCCAACTCGACACCATCCCGGTTTCAGGCCGCAGTGGCCCTGTCTTACCGCGCTGCGGTATTTCTCCGACGTGGCCTCGTCAATCTCGAGCAGTCGATGTCCATAGGGCCCCGCACATGAGCACCCGGCGCGAGACTGGATCCCGAACAGGTCATTAAGCAACACGGTCAACAGCTTGTGATGCAGATACTTGCCGCTGGCGTCCTTAATGTTGAAAGAAATGATGCCAACCCTGCTCCCCGGGTCCGGGTTGCCAAGTATCTCGATATTCTCGCTTTCTCCCCAGCGCCGGAGTGCGCGATTGGTAAACTCGAGCTCGCGTTCGTGAATGACATCGTGTCCAACGCTGTCTTTGACCTGAAAAACGAGGCCGGCTTTCAACGTCTGTAACACGCCCGGGGTCCCGGCTTTTTCCCGCTCTTCAATGCGTGAAATAAAATCCTGATCTGTCATGCCGACATAGTCGACCGTGCCCCCGGCACTCACGCTTGGCGGCAAGTCACGGTCGTAAATGCGTTCGTTAAATACCAACACGCCGCTGGAACCCGGGCCACCGAGAAATTTATGCGGAGAGATGAAGATCGCATCGATACTGGGATCGTCGCCCTCGAACGCCGGTTCCGGATTCATGTCGATAGCGACATACGGCGCGCATGCGGCGAAATCGAAACAGGCCAGTGCATCGTACTTGTGTAACAGGCTCGCGATCCTGCGAACATCGGACCGAATCCCGGTGACGTTCGATGCAGCCGAAAATGAGCCAATACGCTTGCGATTCTGGTAGCGCGGATCCTGCAAAAGCTCTTCGAGGTGTGCAAGATCAACATGACCTGACGCATCGAGTTGAACCTGCACCGTCGTAGCCAACGACTGTCGCCACGAAATCTCGTTCGAATGGTGTTCGTACGGACCAATGAAAACGACCGGTTGCGTCTCTCTGAGCACATCATCATCCAGCATGTCACCCAGGTTCTTTCGTGTGGCCGGTGCAAGCGTAACGCCAATGATTTGCTGGAGTTTGTCAATCGCGCCTGTGGCACCTGTGCCGCAGGCGATGAGCCGGCCTTGTGGCCCGGCATTGACGGACTTCTTGATGGCGTCCTCCGCCTCATGCAGTAGCTGGCTCATACTGCGACCTGTGATGTCGTCCTCCGTATGCGTATTCGCATAGACCCGCTGCAAGCTCTGCAGGTATGACTCTACGAATCGCAGGCAGCGACCCGATGCGGTGTAGTCGCAATACACCATCAGGCGCTCGCCAAAAGGCGTTTCGAATGTAGAATCCACACCAACGATCTGCTGGCGCAGGAATGCCGGGTCGAGTCGAATTTTGCTCATGTAGTGCGGCCTGATAGCTACGAATTAAAAAGTTCGGTCGATAACCCGCCCTGTTGCAGCAGTATTATCGGCCTCAGCGTATTATGCCTGAACGAGACAGTCGATTAGGAAGTGAGAATGGCCAAGAAGCTCAAAAACGAGAAAGCGCTGCTGGCCGCGGCATTAAGGATGATCCTTGATGACGCGGTCCAGCGCGGTGTCGTCGAGTTCGAACCAACCGACTCCCATGACCTCAAGATCGAGTATGCCTACCGCCTGTTGATTCACGACAAGGCTATCGCCCCCCTTCCAGCAGACAAGGTCACGCTGCCCAACATACGGCACAGGCTGGCCATGTGGGTGACCCACAAGTTGCCGCCCGATCATGACCTGCTCAAATAGAACTCCGCCCTACTCGGCCCGGAGCGTAGCCTCGATGGAGTTCGCAATCGCACTCGGCACGCCGACGTTGGCCGTGAATGCCCTGTAACCGGAATCCCAGAAGTACAACTGCATGCGCCACATCTGCCCGTAGTGCAGAACGAGCGTCTCGCCAGCGTCTTTGATAACCAGGATATCCGTCGGCAGAGCGGTCACATGGTCCACGCCCGGATACGGCGATTCATCGCTCTTGCCCTCACTCCGGAAGCGAGAGTTGATGCGCACCATCTTGTCTTCAATGTAGGCGTTCGTCACACCGATGTATACAGCATCATCACGAAGCTTGATTGCGGCAACCTGCTCCCAACCTGTCGACTCATCGATGCCGGAAACGCTGCTGCTGGACAACGCTTTCTTGACGTTCTCTACGACCGAATCGAAGTTCTCGGCAGTGTCCTCGGTGATCAACAACTGGCTTTTTTCAAACGTGCGGAATTTCGCCATCATCCGCGCCGGCCCGTCGCCTTTGTACTTGTTGTAGTGCTTCTCGCTGCGCAGCGGCTCCTGCTGTTCCGCCATAGCCTCGCCAGGAACATCGGCAACAAGTTGGCGCATCTCTCCGGAGACATTGCGTGCCGCGGCAATCAAAGCATCGTAATTTTTCGAATCGACATAGAACACCATTGCGTGCGCAACCGGATTCGCCATGTTGATGTATGTTTTCTGATCTTCACCGCTCGTGTACACGGCCAGGCGCAGAATCTGCGCCGATATCGTGCGCGCCGACTCGTCCTTCGCTGCGTCCGCATAGGCTGGTGAGGTCATGACATATACGCGGGCGCGATGCTTGTCTTCCGGGATGCGAACATCATGTGTTGCATGCAAAACGAGTCCGGATCTGGCGAGCGCCGATTCGACGGCTGCCGCCGCTTCATCGAAAGACACCGACGATGCGTGAATTACTTCGAAGATGCCGAGTTTTTCATCTGCCGCAAACGAAAACGGCGCTGAAATCAGCGCCGCAATCGTGATTACGGCCATCCAAAGTCTGGCCTTCATACTTATCTCCTAGAAACGGTAGGCAATTTCCAGTTCGAGCTGTCTCATTTCCAGTTCAATAGTCTGGGTCGGATCAAACGGGCTTGTGCCCGATATCTTGGTTTCCGGTGCATACATCAGGGACAAAGACAACACATTGCCACTGGCTCGCACGCTGGTCCAACCGACTGTGAAATGCTGTTCCATAACGCCGGGCGCAAGAATATTAAACAGTACCTCGCTCGACGGAATCGGCTGGTCACCAAAGCTGTAACCAAAGCGCCACGTATTGTTGTCGTCAAAGTTCCAGGCCAGCCCGAATTTATAAACCGTCACATCTTGCCAGCCGAAACCCGCACCATTTGCACCGCCGAGACAACCACTCGATTCCGGAAATACCTGCCCGGCCGGTCCCGCCGGATCGGTAATCCAGCAGCCCGAAAAAAGATTACTTATCGGGTTACCGACTGAGTCAATGTCACTGTATCCGATACGCTCGTAGTCGAAGTTGAACGTCAAATCATCGGCCGCCTTGAATGACAGACCGGCCTTCAATGTCGACGGAATATCAAACCCGCCTGCCTGCGCATACAGGTTCGAGTAATCGCTGAACTCGTCCATCGACATCTTGGTCTGGTAAGCAAGTCCGAAACTGACTGTGTCATTGCCGGTCCAGATTCCCGCGGAGGCACCATAGCCTATCGACGTATCGTGACCATTGTTGGTCAGGCTCGTCACTTCGCCCGCGGCTTGAGCCGAAGCCTGAAGTTGGCAACTCGCCTGGTCACCACCGCCCAACAGGCAGCCACCAAAGTAGACGGGGAATACGTCAGCGAAAGACTGCGTATAGGCTGCGAAATTTGATAGTCCCGTTGCTTCGAACATCTGTATCGCCAAGACCGGACCGATGCCCCACGAAAAGGTATCGCCGACCTTCGACGCAAAACTGATGCTCATGAACGCCTGCATCAGGTCCACGCCGGCCTTGCCGCCGCCGTATAATCCGGGCGGGTTAATGATCCCTGGGCCCAGGGGATTTCCCGGCGCAGGATCGAATAACACCGACTGTCCATCATCCCATTCCGTATTCATGCCGCCGCGGCCATAGAATATGAACGTCAGCGCATTGTCGTCGCCGAGCCGCCAGTTCTTGGCAACGTAGGGAATCGGGAAGGCCTCGTTCTCGCTGTCGTAATTACCGGCACTCAGTGTAAACGCACCACCCTGACCATTTGCCAGGCTCTGGGACGTCGTGTACGAGCGCATCGGGCTGAAGACCGAGAGGCCAACCTGCCATTTTTCGTCGGAGAATACGGTCAATGCCGGATTCGTTGCCGCCGAAATCCCACCCATATTCTCACTGGAACCGACGCCGGATCCGCCCATCGCCTTCGACTCGGTTCCGACACCATGCGTAAAGTAACCATTTGTCGCCATTGCAGCACTGCTGAAGGCAAACAAGCCCGTCGCCAACAGCGCAGCTGTGGATTTTCTCACTGTCATTTTCATCATTTTTCTCCCTGCGCTTGGCAGAATACTTCGTGTAGCGTGTTCATTACTTTGGGAGCATCGTTACCCGCCAGCGAGTAGCTGACTGATTGCGCATGCTTCCGGGCCTTAACAATTTTTTCTCGTCGCAGTATCGCGAGGTGCTGCGATAATGCGGACTGACTCAACCCCAGGCTGTGCTGCAACTCACTGACGGTTTTTTCGCCCTCCGCCAGCTTGCAGAGGATCATCAGCCGCCATTCGTTGGCCATCGCCTTGAGCAGATCTACCGCATGGGATGCCACATCGTGCAGCTCGTTGAGCCTCTCGACATCCTCTGGCGCGGGCTCAGCAGCCTTCTCACTCATCAGGCGCAGCCGCCGAAGCCCTCAGCATCCATCTTGGCCTCGTAGGGACCTGCGACCTCACCACCCGCAATCAGGCTGCCCTTCACGGAGTCCCAGTCGTCGGGTTTCAGAATGGCCAGCCAACCTTTGTCGTAGGGATCATCGTTGGCAATGCTCGGGTCGGCAACGAGGTCATCATTGACCGCGACAACTTCACCACCGGCTGCCGACTTGGCGGGTCCCACCCACTTGCCGGATTCGAGCGTACCGCAGGACTTGCCGGCACGCACGCTGCGTCCGACCTTCTTCGGCGTGTAGGCAACCAGTTTGCCGGCCATGGCAGTCGCAACTGCGGTCATGCCAATCTTGACCGTGCCATCGCCCATCTCTGTGAACCAGATATGGTTGTTGACGTCGTAGAGTAGTTCGTCCGGTAAGTTACATCCCCTTACAGATGGCATGCCTATGCCTCCTCTTGTGTTGGTGTTTCAATATCGTTGCCGGACCTTATGGGCTTCGAAGAACAGCAAAACTCGCCAAGTCCGGCAACCTGTAGTTTGCCAGAAATGAACAGATACAGATGCTTAGATACCAAGCCCATCATGCTCAGGCGATTCGTAATATCCGCATGCTCCGGCTGCATGGTAACGAGGTTGTAATGGTAGGCAACTTCCCGGCAGGTCTCGCGGCAAGCATTGAAGCTCGGATCGCCATTTGCGCCTTGCCTGTGAAGCGCCAGTAGCCTGAATCCTTCGCGTTCATCCCGCGTAGGTGTTTCTCCACGCGCGGTTACCCAATGCTCGAGCACTTCCTCGCTGGCCAGTAGCAGGTCCTCGGCCGCCGCCTGGATTCCGGTGGCTGGCGGTGGCGCGTCAAAAACGGCCTCGAGTTCCGTCAAACCCCTCATCCGAGACCTTTTTCCTTGAGAAACTTCATCGAGTCGGACACGTTTTCATGCACGCCGACCTTCTTCGCCTTGAGGCCCAGCGCCATACCGAGCAACTGCGTGAAATAAAGGATCTTGATGTCGACCGTTTCACCGAGCATCTTCTCGGCCCGGATCTGGTGCATTTCGAGCCCGGAATGGCAGGTTGGGCACTCGGTCGCGATGACATCGGCGCCTGACAATCTGGCCGCCTTGAGTATATTCAGCACGAGCTTGGTCGAGGTGTCGCTGTCCGAAAGTGTGTGTGCGCCCCCGCAACAGGCCGTCTTTAGCGGGAAATCAACGTTTTCAGCACCGGCAGCCGCCAGCAAGTCATCCATGAAATGCGGCTTTGAGGTCGACTCGCTGCCCGGTCCCTGGTCTTTCTCGGGGAATATATGCCGCGGCCGCGTGTACATGCAGCCATAGTAGTTCGCGACCTTGATGCCGCTCAGCGAATTCTTGACGCGCGCAGCCAGGCCTTCCTCGCCAATTGAATCCTTGATCCAGTCGAGTGCGTGAATTGTCTCGACCTGTCCCGACTCATAGGTCTTGTGCCCTGCCTTCTTTGACAGGCGATCGACGACTTCAGCCGATTCCTTGTCGTTCGCCAGATCGTATTCAGCCTTCTTGAGGTTGTGATAGCAACCATTGCATGGCGCCATGACCACGTCCATGTCCATCTCGTTCGCCGCTGTCGACATGACACGCGAAGAAAGATAGGTCTGGATCTTGGGATCGATGTTTTTGACTTCCATCGCGCCGCAGCAGTTCCAGTCCTTGACCTCGACGAGCTCGAGACCGAGTTTCTTGCCAACGGCCTTCGTCGAGCGGTTGTACGCGTGGCCGGTTCCCTCGAGCGCGCAGCCCGGGTAGTAAGCGACCTTCTTGTATTTGTCTTTCGTAGTCATCAGGTTCCTCGTCAGGCAGCCACGTCTTGCTTGGCCGTTTCAACCAGTTCGGCAAGACTCAGTGCCTGCGCCTGTTTCTCATGTTGTTCGTCGATGTATTCCTCGAGCGCCGCCGACGCCTTCGACCAATCGCTGGTCCTGGGCGCGATCAGGGTCGCCAGGCCCATGCGCGTCAGCAGGCTGACGGGCAAGCCTTTCAGCATGCGTTTGACCATCTCGATCATCCAGGGCTGCATGAGCGCTTGTCCGGTACGAGAGAAAAAGCGCCGAATGGTCCTGCTTTCCTCGATCTTGCCTGTTTTGACGATCTGTTCGGTAAACACCTCGTCAAAGTGCATCGATGGTGATTTCTCGGTGTGGCCCTTTTTTTCGAGCCAGTGCGCGGTCGCTTTCATGACACCCTCGGGGAAGACGTCGCGAGGACACGCATAGGTGCACTTATTGCACGACACGCATTGCCAGATGATGTCCTTGTCCCGCAACAATTCCGACTCATAGCCCATACGAATCAGGTAGATCCAGTAGCGCGGGTTGAAGTCGGGATTGATTGCATGGACCGTGCATGCGTTGGTGCAGGAGCCGCATTGCCAGCAACGATGAATGTGCTCACCACCTGGCAGGGCAGCAATTTCTTCCTGCATGTCTTCATTGTAGTCCTTCACCACCCGGGTCTCGATGAACGTGCTCCAGTGTCCGGAGACATCAACCCCGTCCATGACCAACTCATCGTGCGTGGTCAGGTTTTCGGGGCGAATCAGGCTTTTTTCATGAATGGGCATCAGGGTTTCCGTTAGTTCAGCTTGGCGCTGTCATCAAGAACGAAGGCCTCACCATTGATGGCCTTGAGGCGAGTTCGGCCATCACCCGGCTGGACCCCGTCGAGGCCAAGCAGGCGGCGTGTATGTTGCATGGGATCTTCCGGCGCCGTGAAATCAGCGCGCAGATAACTGCCACCCTGTTCGCAAATGTACTGTGCGTAAATCTGCGCGCATAACACATCAACATAGAACAGGACATCACGGAAGATACCGTTTTCGCTCAGGAACTGACTCAGCTCCTCGCGCAGCATAACGTAGGTACCGTAGCCATCGGCTACGGGGATCGTTATGTGATCGACGTTTTCGCCGTACCAGATCTCGCGAATGACGCCGGTGTTGGATTTGGCGTCCCAAACCCAGCGATTCATGAGCGGCACACGCTCGGGATCGGCATGGTGCAGAAGTTCCGCCGCGAGGTCCTTCACCCAGCGATGCTTCTTGTCATTCGGGAAACGATCACAGAAGCGGTTGATGCGATTCTCGATGTGCTCGGCATCATCAAAAAGCTCGACAATGCCCGCGCGCATCTCGACGAAGGCGTCCTCATTGAGCCATGCGCCGATACGACGACGTACGGTCGACATGAACGTACATAGACCTTTGAATGTCTCGAGATCGAGTTCGGCAACATCGTTTTCAACGAGTGCCTGCTGGAACACCGCACTCTTGAGACTCACGGCATCGACGTAGCGTTCAATTCCGCCCAGTTCTTCGCTGCCATTGACCATCGCCTGAAAACCGGCCCGAATGGCAGGACCATGAAGGTCGAGCACAGGGCGCTCGAACTCATACGGTTTCATTGCGGACCGGGTTGCCATCAGTACGCCTGGCTTACGCCGACTTCAGACTCTTCGCGCTGGAGAGCACAGCCATGGCGCAGGCATGACCTTGTGCGATCGAATCATCGATCGTCTCCGGTCCCGTCGCCGAGCCGGCAACATAGACACCGGGCCGAGACGTTTCGCCCATCGCGCCGTAGCGATTCGCGACGCCGATATAGCCGTGTTCTTCCAGGTCTACGCCGAACGTCTCCGAGATGGATGGATTCTCGACGTTCGGGTCCATGCCGATGGCATGTATCACCAAGTCGAACGGAATCGTAATCGGACGTTTGACGAGCGTATCTTCACCTTTGACGATGAGTTTTTCGCCGTCAGAAGTCACTTCAGCGATACGCGCCTTGATGTATTTGACCTTGAACTCTTCCTGGCTCTTCCAGTAGTACTTCGTCTCATACAGCCCGAATGTGCGGATATCCATGTAGTAAATGTAGACGTGGCAATCCGGCAACTCTTCACGAATCTCCATCGCCATGTTCGACGATACGGTGCAGCAAATTTTTGAACACCACTCGCGGCCAATCTGGCGATCACGCGAGCCGACGCACAGAAGAATTGCGACACGATTCGGCTCGCGGCCGTCTGACGGGCAGCGCACACCGTCACCTGACGAGATCATCTGCTCCACCTGCGTAGTCGTGACCACGTCTGGGTATGTACCGAAGCCCCATTCGGGCTTGTTGACTGAATCAAAATGCGTAAAACCACTGCAAAGAATAACCGCTTCAGCATCGACAGAGTCACCATTGGACAGCTTGGCTGTGAAATCGCCCGGCGTACCGTCAAAATCCGTGACCGTTGCGCCCGTTACGACCGAGACACCGGCCTCATCCTCGACACGCTTGACCATGCCGCCGATCGCGTCCTTCGCCCACTCGCCCGTCGGTACGAGCTTGGCGTACCCGGACAAAATCGGCGCGCCGCCAAGCCTGTCCTCTTTCTCGACAATGACACACTCTTTGCCAACCGAGGCAAGACTGTGAGCTGCGGCCAGACCGGCAGGCCCGCCACCAATTACTAGAACAGGTTTACTCATCGTTAGTCGCCCTTATGCTCTACGGCCTTGTAGCCTGGGCCAGAAGTAATCATCAAACGCGGGTCGTAAAGTGACTCACCCCTGCCCGCCTCGACGTCTTTTAGGTATTCCTCGAATTCTTTTTTCTTCGCCTGCCAGTCAATGCCGAGCTTGTCGAACAGGTGCTCGGTCGGCGACGCGTGCCAATGAGACTGCACGATCTTGTAAGGATGTGCACCACAGACCAATGCCGCGAACTGGCAATCAGCAAGCACCGGCAATTCAACCGGCTTGCCCACCGCCGCACCGATCCACTGATTCTTGTCCAGCGTCGTGATACAGCCCGTGTCGTGACCAATCATCATGTCGGCACGCGCTTCTTCCTGCGCGACGCGCAACTTGCGATCAATTGCGAAGGAACGCGTGAACTCGCGTTCGGAAATAATGTGGCGGAAACCGAAGCCGCAACAGTCATACCAGGTCGAGTAGTCGATGACCTGCGTGCCGAGCGTTTCGAGTACGCCTGTCGTGACGGCAAGCCGGTTGCCTTCGAGGATGTCGTCGTCGTAAATCGCGTCCTCGGGAACCATCTTGTAGACGTGGCAGGCGGGATGCACGGTTGCGCGAATGTTGCTGCAATCGATGACCTGGTGTTCCTTGATGCGATCACGCATCACGTGTACCCACTCGGAATAGTGGACAATTTCTTCCGGAATCAGCAATTTGCCGTCGACGAGACGACCAAGCTTGCCAAGGATGGTCTTGACGCGATCCCTGAGCTTGGCTGAGTGCAGGAGGTAACCACGCACTTCCTTGTAGTTGCCAAACGATGTGCCGCAATGCACGAGAGGATAGTAATACCCCTCCGGCAGCCCCTGAGCCTTTGCGGAAACGTAGGCCTGATGGAAGTTTCGCAGGAAAACCGCTGCAAGGCTCTCGATGTTGCCGATGCCCGAGCCATGATAGTTCCACGCCGTGCAGGAAGTCTGGTCGGTCTCATCGAGATACCGGATGTCCATCTTGTTCATGAGCCACAAGAGTGACGCCGGGTAACCCGGTATGTTGCCGCACTGGCCGCAGGACTTGTGATGCCACAGCTGGTTTGTCGGAATTTTCTTGTCCCAGCCGTACAAGGTCTTGACCATGGCGGGCTCGTGCTGGTCGTTAATGCGATGCACCACGATCTCGCCGTCTTTCTCGAGCTCCCACATGGCATCGCGCACGTCTTCGACGCGATCCTTGTTCGTCAGCATCGACCGCTTGTTGACGATTTGCTCAACCCAGACCGTTGCTACCTGGGCATCCTTCTGCGAGAGATTCGCGTCTGTCCACTCGGCGCCATGGCCGGTAAAACGCTCACCACCCTTGTTATCACCGTTACCGTTACCTGTCGTCATAATTCATTCACCTCAATCGGTCAGTCGTCGTCCTGTTCATCCATCCAATCCTCGTAGTCATCACGTTTCTCATCCATGATGTCGAGGATTACGTCGAACAGGTTTTCGTCGATGGTTTCAAGACTGTCGAGCACGCCGGTCTCTTCCCAGATCGTGTACAACTCAACCGATGTCTTGAGATTTACTTCCCACGCTGTCTTGGTCGTGTGCAGTGTGGGCATGGGGATGGCTTTGCGCAGAGTCGTCAGGGGTGCGTCAACCTTGGAGATATTCGGACCCCAGTCCGCGAAGCCTTCGGGATTGATCATGTCGGGAGATAGCTGGTTACCGGTCGAGATGAGCTTCAGCATGACCCGGCTGAACGGACGCAGCACGCTCTTCGCGGACTCCATGCCGTGTTTGATGGCGGTCTCGCGCATGAGCATGACGAGGCCACCGGGTGAATTGCCAAAGGGGCAGCGTGCTGCACACGTGTAACACTGTGCGCAGGACCAGATTTTTTCCTGCATGGCATCGTAGATACCTTCGAGATTTTCCGTCCACAACAGCTGCACGATTTCTCGGGGGCTGAAGTCGTAGTAATGCGCAGCTGGACACGTTGCAGTACAAATTCCGCAATTCAGGCAGCCGTTCAGTTCGTGATCGAACCTGAGGTCGGCCTGGATATCCTGGAAAATCTCCTCCAGTTGCTCGCGCGCTACCGGCGGTGTATCGGATACCGGGTCGCCGATGTATTCCTGTATTCGGGACGTTGAGGAATGGGACATATAGTCGGACCTCTAAAACTTAGTAAGACAGAACCTTGCAATCACCTTCCATGACTTCTTCGATGAGATGAGCACCGCCAACGATGCCTTCGCACTCGGGAATCAAGTCGTCCTTGGTCATATCGAACAGGTCGAGATTGGGTGAACAACAGTAGAATTTGGCGCCAGCCTCGTGTGCATCCTGGATGAAGCTGTAGACGGATTTCGGTGAGCCTTCCTTGACAAACAACTGATCGGCCACGCCCTTTTTCATGAGCCGGCCCGAGGTTGCCGTGCAGATCACATCAACCTCGTAGTCCATCGCGGCCGCGACGGTGGCCTGGAAAATCGGTGCCCCGAGTTCCTCGCCAGTACGAGGATCGGTGTTCGCCATAATAATGATGAGTTTTTCTGCCATTTTATTGATTCCCCTGCGATTAGGCGTTCGCCTAGCAGCGCATTAGCATATCCTAAATTACTTGTGCGTCCAATTCCCTGGCGCTCTCGGCCGCTTTCGGCGAGGACATGAGGGCGGTGCATTGCACAAGACCAGTCATTATCGGCACCAGTTCGTCCTCGAGGGCGGCCTGAAGTGCGCGTAATTTTTCAAGTTGCCCGGCGCTGTCCACGGGCACTTCTTCAAATTCCATAATCAGGTCTTCGACCATGCCGAGCTTGATGCCCGGATTACCTGAAAAACCAAATGCATTCTCACCGATCTGCCACACAGCTGGCCGGTCGAGGTTATCGGTCGCCAGCACCGTTGCATGAGCAGGCAAAACCGGCCAGTCGCGCATATAAATGACCTGGTTGAAGGTCTTCGGCAGAAACCCGTTGAGCGCGTCATCGCGCGTGCGCGTCGCGGTCAGCATTTCCAGCGTCAGCTCGCGAGACTCGACGCCGCCGCCGGCCGCGAGCGCCAGAATCTGGGCGCCGAGTCCGATGCCGACAACCGGCGTGCCCTCGGCAAGCCTTTGCCGCGTCAGTTCCACTTCCTCGGCCAGCGTTGGCAGGTCCCGCGTCCCTGCCGTGCCCCAGGGCCCTCCTCCGAGCAACATCAGGGCATCCGCAGGCAGCTCGGCTGCCGGCAGCTTCCCGGCGGCAAACGGCCGGAAATACTGGAACCGGATGCGCCGACCCTCCAGATGGTCCTCCATCAGGCCCAGGTACTCGCCCGCCGTGTGCTGGATGACGGCCACAACGTTCATCGGGTCCGCCGTATGGGCGGCCAGGACGAATGCATCGTCGGTGCTTTTACACTCCGCCACTCTCAGGCCCCCTCGCGTTTTGCAAGTGCGTCATTGATCGACGCGATGAAGTCGTCTGCCGCAACGCTCAGTGTATCGATGCTCGCCTTGGCAAAGAATTTCCTGATTGTCCGCTCGACGTCCTCGAGGCGGGTTCCAATCAATGTCGCCTCGAGATCGAAAATGGTTCGCGGCGGCGTAACGAAAAAGTCACCTGTCAGGAGGGCACGCTGCAATATGCCCGATGTCGGCCCTTCGAGCTTCACGAACGCGTTGATGGTCCCGCCGGCCCCCGTGTGTGTGCCTTCGAGCAGCTTGTCGCCGCGGCCCGGATTGTCGATGTCCGCGACGAACTCGTCGGTACCGATTTCTTCATCGAAATGCTCTTTGGCAAGGGCTTCCTCAGCTTCAGTAATCTCGCCGGGTTCGGCGGTGATACCCAGGACATCAGTGAAACCCTTGATCAGTGCAGTTTTGATCGTCTCTACATCAGGCAGATCATCGCCCAGAAGTTCCTTGAGCGTGACGACGCGTTGCTCCGCGGTGTCCAGATTGTGCTTGGCCACCTTGGCGGCCGGGATATTCAGCGCCTTGACCATTTTCGCCGGGTTCATGTCGACCAGCACGGTGCCCTGATAAATCAGGACCTCGCCGTCGAAGAAGCCGCCCGTGCCGCTGATCTTGCGCCCATCAACTTCGATGTCGTTGCGGGGTCGAAATTTGGCATTGACGCCGAGTTCGCCAAGGCCGGCCGCCGCCGCATTGCATATCTCGCGTGCGAGACAGGGCAACTTTGTGATGCCCAGTGACTTGCGGTGGAAAACGAGTTCCCACCCGAGCTGCCCTTCGTCGAGGTAGATCGCGCCACCCCCGGTGATCCGGCGGACGGTGCCGATCCCGTTCTCAGCGCAATAGTCGAGGTTGATCTCGTGCGACAGGTCCTGGTGACGACCGAGCAGAGCCGTCGGCGGAAACCGCAGAAAACGGATGGTGTCCGGTACCTTATTCTGTTGCCTGAGCTCGATGAGCGCCATATCGAACGCAATATTCGAGCGCCCCTCTCGGATGCCCGTGTCAATTATTCTAAACGGCTTGCTCATGTTCCTGCGCGTTATTCGGCCGTGACCGGAATATCCAGTTGCTTGCGGATCTTCTTGATGTCTTTTTTCTTCGGCTGGAAGGGGTAGCTGGCAATATTGCTTGGCGGCGAGTCACCGTACGGCCGATCGCAGGCTGATATGTCCTCCTGGAATTTTCCAGGGCACCCTGACGTCCGAAACGCAATACCTGCATCGATAACATCCGACAGTTCCGCGTCCGAGACGCCGTAGTTATTGACCCTGCCCTGCTCGTCGAACGTCATCTGGTCGACACGCACGTCGCGATAGTCGATCAGGTAACGCGCGAGCTGCACGCGGCGCCACTGGTCGCGAGGCGTTGCCGGCAGGTGATCCATGAGGGAACCGTCTTCCGGGAAGAAACAGAACATGTGGCTGTGACCACCGAGATCCACCAGGTCCTGCACGAGATTCAACACTTCGTACTCTGTTTCCCCCATGCCGACAATAATGTGTGCACCGAACTTCTGCGGGCCGAAGATATCCTTCGCGTCGAGCATGATCTCCCAGTATTTCTTCCACTTGTGAGGCGACTGCACGCCTTTGCCGCGCGTCCTGTCGAAGAGCTCGGGCGTCGCCGCATCGAGCGCGACCGTAAAGATGTCGGCACCGAGATCTTTCGTGCGTTGTACGTCGTCGCGCGCCATGGTCGTCGGGTTCGAGAGGATGGATACCGGGATCGCATCGGGATCAATCTTGTCGGTCCACTGCTCGAGCACCGTGAACGTGTCCTGCTCCGAACGCGGGTGCGTGATCATCGAGATACACATGCGATGAAACGGGCTGTTTTCCGGGTCCCTGGCAACGATGTCCACGATATCGGCCATCGGCACCGCCGGCCAGTCCACGCGAATGAAGTTGCGGTCAGCATAATCGCGCTCCGCCTCGCGATGACGCGCCAGACCGCAGTAGGCACAGTTGGCCCGGCAGCCCTCCGGGTACGTCAGTAACAGGTTCAGACAGCGCGTGCACTCACAGCGGTGCATGCGGCCACCCATGATCCCGAGCGTGATTGCCGCCGCATTGGACAGCTGTACGTACTCGGGCGACTTCATGTGCGGCGCAAGAATATTGTTGTTTGGCAGGTAGACGCCTTCGGGCGGAATATCATTGGCCTTGACGTGCTTGCCGTTGCGCCGATCAACCGGCGTTTTGGCCGGCAACCGCGGTTCCATTACGTCATAGGGATTGTAGTCTTGCCCTGTGTCATTCGCGGCCGGTGACTTCTTATGCTCGATGCAACCCATCAGATCTGATCCTGGTTTGTTGTGTCTACGCTGCGAATGACGATTGCAGTCGTGTCTTTAAATCGCTGCCGACCTTGATCGAGCAACAGGAATGCGCCTGCTCGAACGGCCGGCCTATGGTGTGCGCGACGGATACAGCACCGTCGGCGGGAAACGCAATACCATCCAGCCCGGCCATTATCGCGTAGGCATCGGTGACGCGCTTGTGCATGCCTGGCGGCCGCGCGCAGCCCAGCAGGACCTGCTGGTTCGGTATGCGCTCGCGTGCTTCGAGGAAGATCCGGCCAACGTCCGAGGTTTGCGGGGTCACGAAGGTGCCGGGCTTGGCATAGAACGGCATGATTACGACGAGTACCAACGCGTTGATGTTGTAGCGGCTGACCATGTCGAGCGCATTTTCCTCACCGAGAATACGGCCATAGTGCAGGCCGATGACGATGTGCGGCGTGACTTCCATCGATGTCGTGCACAAGGCGGCAAGCGTTTCCTCGAAGTCATCGACCGGGCGTTGCAGTTTGTAGACCTGCTCGATGGTCTCCTGCGCACCGATGACGTCCATCATCACGTTGTCGACGCCCGCAGACTCCATTTGCTTCGCCCGCCGCTCGTCCAGCAGCGCTGTATGCACCGCGATCTTTAGTCCCGGAAAATCGCGCTTCAAACCCTCCACGACCGGCATGTAGCGGCCGTAAGGGATTTCGTTCTTCCTGTTTGAGCCGCCGGACAGCAGAAAGCCGCTCAACTGTTCGGTCTCGATCAGGCGCCGAACCTTCTCGTCAAGCATCGCAGGGTTGGTCGCGGGGATCATCGGCTCGAGGATCTTCTTCTGGCAGTGGTCACAATTGAGCCCACACTCGCCAGCGGTAATCGAAAATGCCGGGAAACTGTTCTTGCCACAGCCCTCCAGCTCGGTGCTCTCGTACTCTTTGAATGTCGGCGTAGAGAATCGAATCGGCCGAGAGATCGCGACATCAGAACGACGTTGGAAGTCGGCCACGAGACCCGCGTCGAACTCGGCGTCCTCCAGGTCCTCTAGTCGGGAAAGTGCGTCAAGCCAGCTCATTCTTATAGGTTTCCCTTACGCTGCCGTAACCAGTAATTTTATCTCGTCTCGGACCGGACCAGTATGCCGGATATCCGCGAGCGTCGTCAGCCATGCCTCTTCGACGTCTTCTTCATCGATAAGATCGCACTCCATTTCACGCAGATAGTCGACGGCCTCCTGCGGAAGTCGTTCCGGGAACGCCTGGCCGCTGATGCGGCCCCACATGCCCGCCCAGTAACGCGTAACCGTCCAGGGATTATAACCGCCGCCACCGAGAATTACCGTCGGCAGGCGTTTCTCGATCAGGCTGTCGACGGCATCCCAAAGGGCTACGTTCGACAACTCCATTTTCGACAGGGGATCGCCTGCCAGGCAATCGGCCCCGCAGCACAGTACCAGCGCATCAGCCCGAACCTTGTCGGCAAGCGGCAGCACTGCGTTCTCGACGAGGTAGTCGAATTCACTGTCGTTGATTCCTCGCGGCACAGCCAGGTTGTAGGCGCCCGCCTCCGGCCTCGAGTGCTTGCCGCTGAACGGCCAGCGCTCGGCCTCGTGAATCGACAACGTCGTCACCCGATTCTCTTCATAAAATGCGTCTTCGACGCCATCACCGTGATGAGCATCGAGATCGATATAAAGCACGTTGGTGCTGCCCTGCTTGAGCAGCGTCAGGATCGCGAATACCGGGTCGTTGAAATAGCAAAAGCCGCTCGCGCGATCCGCGCGGCCATGGTGCGTGCCACCTGAAGGGTGAAAGACAACATGCCCTTTGCTGGCAAGTTCCGCCGACAGGATCGACCCGCCTACGGTCATCGATGCGCGTTCGAACAGTCCCGGAAACAAAGGGTTTTCAAAGGTCCCTACCTGGTACCGCTCACGCACATCGGGTTCGACCTTACCTGTGGCGTTTGCGTATTGCAGTGCGCGCACATAGGCTCGATCATGAAACTCGAGTAACTGGTCGATCGTCGCGGGCTGGCTCTCGCGGAAACTGTTTTCGTCCAACCAGCCGAGCATCTGCAACAGATCGTTAACCGCGGCGTGGCGAACGATATTTAATGGATGATTGAAACCAAATGCGGGTTTCCGGTAGATGTCACTACCAATGTAATACGGCTCGGCATCGGGCATCGATCGAGAATATTATATTTCACTAATAAAGACAATTCTGATAGCCTAATATGACGTTGGTGTATACCCCTTAAATAACGAGGTTCAAGAAAATGTCCGCTGAAGAAAAAAGCATGTCAATCATTGTTACCAAGGGGTCGCTTGACTGGGCGTATCCGCCTTTCATCCTGGCCACCACAGCGGCTGCGATGGGCCTGCCGGTAACAATGTTTTTCACCTTTTACGGCCTGCCGCTGCTGCTCAAAAAATTGAATCTTCAGGTGACGGCTGCCGGCAACCCGGCCATGAAGATGCCTATGATGGGAATGCACATGGGCTTGCCCAATCTCGTGACTGCGATCCCCGGCGTCGACGCCGGCTGCTCGGTAATGATGAAGAATCTCATCAAGAAGAAAGGCGTTGCGTCGATCGAGGACCTTCGTGAAATGGCTGTCGAAGCCGACGTTCGCATGATCGCCTGCCAGATGACGCTCGACCTGTTCGAATACGACAAGGCGGACATGATCGAAGGCATCGACATCGGTGGCGCGGCAACGTATATCGAGGTGGCGTCGCAATCTGATATCAACCTGTTTATCTAATTGCCAAAGCATACGGAGTAACAATCAATGGCTGATCACACTCTTGACGCAAAGGGCCTTAATTGCCCGTTGCCTATCCTGAAAGCCCGCAAAGCACTGAAAGAAGTACCTGACGACGGCACGCTGGAAATTCTCGCGACTGACCCTGGTGCGGTTGCTGATTTTGAGGCCTTTTGCCGCCAGACTGGCAATGAACTTCTCGAACATTCAGAAGACGATGGTGTTTATCGCTTTCTGATCAAAAAAGTCGCCTGAATACCAGTACCTCTGGAACATTCTCAATCGCCAACTGTCCTCGCGTGACTGGCAAGGCCGGTCGCGCCGGACAGTTGGTGCAGCAAGTAGATGGGCCGGCCGCCGGCCTTGACTTCATCAACACCTTTACGGACGTCCACAGCCACGCTTGGCATAATGCGCGCTTGTGTGCCGGCCCATTGCCGCTCCACCGGCCAGTGAACATGCCCGCAAAGCAGACCAACGACGTGCGGGTGGCGGCGTACGATGTACTCCAGTGCCGTGGCCTCGTCGGCCCGACGGTAGCCACCAACATAATGATCATCAACATCAAACGGCGGATGGTGGATGAACAACAAAGTCGGCCGGCCGGGCTGCTGACCTAATACGGCGTCGAGCCAGTCCTGTCTCGCTTTGCAGAAACGTCCCTTCCTCTCCCCGGCGAGCGTCGAGTCGACGGCGACGAGGCGCGTATCGTAATCCTCGATAACGTAGTGCAGGAACTCGTCCGTCCCCTGCATACAGTCATAGTCGCTGAACGCGGCACGCATGTTGCGCTTGTCATCGCGATTGCCGGGAACCATGTAAACCGGTGCATCAAGCGGCGACAACAGTTCGCGCAGGCATGCGTACTCGTCCGGCTGACCGTGCTGGACGGTATCGCCGGTAAAAACTACGACATCAGGTTGCTGTTGATTGATATCCGCCACAGTGCGCCGCAGGCAGTCACCCCGCAGCTGAG
>JBFFOS010000006.1:0-31979 GCA_041574375.1 Woeseiaceae bacterium | reverse complement strand
GACCGAATATTTTTTGTTTCGGGCGGCTCCGAGTGCGTCGAAAGTTCCTTGAAACTCGCCAGGCAATACGCGTACGTAACCGGTCAGCGACAACGCTGGAAGGTGATTTCTCTGTTTCCGTCCTATCATGGCTCAACACTGGGTGCTGTTGCCGTGACCGGCATGCATCAGTTTGTCGCCCCTTTTCGCGACATGATCCGGGAGATGCCGAAGATACCGGCGGCCACCTGCTACCTGGATCACGACGACCTCAGCCACGAGGAGCGCGGCTTGCGATACGCGAAAATGCTGCGTTCAGAGATCGAGCGGCAGGGGCCCGACACCGTCCTCGCATTTATCATGGAGCCGGTTGGTGGCGCATCGACCGGGGCACTGGTTGCGCCCAATAGCTGGTATAGCGAGATACAGAACATATGCCGCGAATACGGTGTGCTGCTGATTGCTGACGAAGTCATGACCGGCGCGGGCCGCACGGGACGGTTTCTGGCGTCGGAACACTGGAACTTGCAGCCGGATATCATTGCGATGGCCAAAGGATTTGCGGCTGGCTATGCCCCACTGGGTGCGATGGCCGCGAGGCGTGAAATCGTAGACGCGGTCATCCAGAACGGTGGCTTTGCGCATGGGTATACCTATGCGGGTAATCCACTTGCCTGTGCCGCCGGGCTTGCAGTTCTCGAGGAAGTCCTGCAACAGAACCTGATCGGGAATGCTCGGCAACGTGGGGCAAACCTCAAAGCGTCCCTCACTGCGCTGCAGGATCGCTACCCGTTCATCGGCGATGTGCGGGGCAAGGGCTTGTTGCTGGCATTCGAACTGGTCGCAGACCGTGACACGATGGAGCCGCTACCCGCTGAGCTAAACGCTCACGTTGAACTGGTGGAAGAGGCTTACAATCGCGGTCTGATCATTTACTCTCGTCGCACGCGCGGCGGCACGGTTGGCGACCACTTCATGGTGTGTCCGCCACTGATCGTTACCGATGCCGACCTCGACGAGATAATCCAGCTGCTGGTTGACAGCCTGGATGCATTCGCCGATTCCAGCGGACTCCCGGTCAATCGTGAGAAAATGCCATGAGTAGTAAAGTCATCATTACCTGCGCCGTAACCGGGTCGATTCATACACCCACGATGAGCCCACATCTTCCGGTAACGCCGGATGAGATTGCGGATCAGGCAGTGGAAGCGGCCCAGGCTGGCGCCGCCATCCTGCACCTGCACGCCCGCAATCCCGAAACCGGGCAGCCAACCGCTGACCCGGCTGTTTTCATGCAATTCCTGCCACGCATCAAGAGCGAGTGCGATGCGGTAATCAACATTACTACGGGCGGCAGTTCACTTATGACGCTCGAAGAGCGACTTGCGGCACCGAATCTTGCACAGCCGGAAATGGCCTCCCTCAATATGGGCTCGATGAATTTCGGGCTGTTTCCGATGAAGCGGCGTCACGATGAGTGGTTGCACGACTGGGAGCCGAAATTGCTCGACGCAACGCGAGAAGTCGTATTCAAGAACAGCTTTGCCGACATCGAGCAGATTTTCTCTCAGCTTGGCGAAGGTCATGGCACACGGTTCGAATTCGAGTGTTATGACGTCGGTCATATTCAGACGCTGGCGTTCTATTTGCGCGAAGGTCTGATAAAGAAACCTGTCTTTGTTCAATTTGTGCTCGGTGTTCTCGGCGGAATCGACTCATCGCCTGAAAGCCTGATGCACATGAAGGCAACGGCAGACCGGCTGTTAGGTGACAACTACCAGTTTTCAGTTCTGTCCGCCGGCCGGCTACAGATACCGCTCGCGACGATTGGCGCAATTCTCGGTGGCAACGTCCGCGTCGGTCTCGAAGACAGCCTGTTGATCGGCCGTGGCAAACTTGCTCAGAGTAATGCAGAGCAGGTCAGGAAGATTCGCCTCATCCTGGAGGAGCTCGGCTACGAGATTGCGACGCCAGAGGATACCCGGGAGATGCTCAATCTCAAGGGGGCAGACAAGGTGAACTTTTGAGTGAGAAGCTCGCTATTCGGCTGGCGACAGCCTCGGATGTGGAGACCATTCACAGGCTGCTGCAGCACCTGGCTGACAGTACAGGGCTGCGCCACAAGTTTCTTAGCCGACCCCAAGATATCCTGAAATTCGGCTTTTCCGATGAGCCAAGGTTTGAAGCACTGCTCGCCGAGCAGGGTGACGTGGTCGTCGGCTTGTGCCTGTTCTTCTACAACTTCTCGAGTTGGCGCGGCGAGCTCGGAGTCTACATCCAGGATCTTGTGGTCGACAGCGATGTGCGAGCGGCTGGCATTGGCCGGCTGCTGGTTCGCGAAACGGCGCGCCAAGCGCACAAACAAGGGGCAACGCATCTGCGCCTGTCTGTCGATCGGGAGAATCATAAAGCGATGCGTTTCTACGAGAAAATCGGACTGCAGGAGTCCGCCGACGAAAGTATTTTCGCAGCGTATGAGGGCGATTTTGTAAATCTGGTCGAGGCGGTATGAAAGTAATTTTTTCAGACGAACAGTTGCGCCACAATCCGGAGAAGATCCTGTCGTCCGGCGCACTGGTCGACAGTCCGGAAAATCCCGGCCGCGCGGAAACGCTGCTGCAGGCGGCGATCGCCTCCGGATTGGACCTGGTAATCCCGGAAGATTGTGGTCTGGAGCCGCTAGCGGCTGTGCATACTTCCAGATACCTGACCTTCCTCGAGACGATTCACACACGTTGGTTGCGCATTCCAGGTGCATCGAAGGACGTGTTGCCGAATGTCCATCCTGAATTCAGAAACTGCCTGTACCCGGCGTCCGCGGTGGGGCAGGTCGGTTATCACGTGTTCGATGGTGCGGCACCAATTACGGCCGATACCTGGAACAGTGCTTTGTGGAGTTCGTATAGCGCAGTGCAGGCAGCGAGGGAGGTCCTGCGAGGCGAGTGTGCCTGTTATGCGTTGGCGAGGCCGCCGGGCCATCACGCAGCGAAGGACATGGCAGGTGGCTTCTGCTATCTGAATAACAGTGCAATTGCGGCCCAGGAGCTGCGCGGCAAACACGAGCGCGTCGCTATTCTTGATGTCGACGTACACCACGGCAATGGAACTCAAAGCATTTTTTACGACCGTGATGATGTGCTTACGGTTTCACTGCACGCTGATCCTGTGCGGTTTTACCCGTTCTTCTGGGGCGGGGCGGACGAATGCGGGGAGGCTGCCGGTGAGGGCTTTAATCTTAACCTGCCGCTGGCGCGCGGAACGGGTGATGCGGAGTACCTCGTCGCACTCGACAGGGCGCTTGCGAGAATCGACGAGTTTGATGCCGGTGCGTTGGTGATTGCACTGGGTCTTGACGCGTTTGTCGGCGATCCGTTCGCCGGACTGGCTTTGTCAACAAAAGGGTTCGGCCACGTCGCACAATGCATTCATGCCCTTGGCTTGCCAACTGTCCTGGTACAGGAAGGAGGGTATCCTTGTGAACAGCTCGGCGAAAATCTGCGCGCCTTTCTGAAACCCTTTGATTGAGAAGAAGTGGTGGGCCCGGTAGGACTCGAACCTACGACCAAGGGATTATGAGTCCCCTGCTCTAACCAACTGAGCTACAGGCCCTGATATTCTAGTCTTCCAGCAGGAAACTCCGTAACTGATCCGAACGCGTCGGGTGCCGCAGCTTCCTGAGGGCCTTGGCTTCGATCTGACGAATGCGCTCACGCGTAACGTCAAACTGTTTGCCAACTTCCTCGAGGGTGTGGTCGGTATTCATGTCGATGCCGAAACGCATTCGCAGCACCTTGGCTTCCCGAGGGGTCAGGCCGGCGAGAACCGAGTGGGTTGATTCTTTCAGTCCGGACGTAGTCGCCGAATCGACCGGTGAATGCACGGTTTGATCCTCGATGAAATCGCCGAGATGCGAATCTTCGTCGTCGCCAATCGGGGTTTCCATTGAAATGGGTTCTTTCGCAATCTTGAGAACCTTGCGTACCTTGTCCTCGGGCATTTCCATGCGCTCGGCCAGTTCATCCGGCAGCGGCTCGCGACCCATCTCCTGCAGCATCTGGCGGGAGATACGATTCAACTTGTTGATCGTCTCGATCATGTGGACCGGGATGCGAATCGTGCGCGCCTGGTCGGCGATCGACCGGGTGATCGCCTGGCGAATCCACCAGGTTGCATAGGTCGAGAACTTGTAGCCACGACGGTATTCGAACTTGTCCACAGCCTTCATCAGGCCGATGTTGCCTTCCTGGATCAGGTCCAGGAACTGGAGGCCGCGGTTCGTGTACTTCTTGGCAATGGAGATCACGAGGCGCAGGTTAGCCTCCACCATCTCTTTCTTCGCGCGGCGGGCTTTTGCCTCACCGATTGACATCTGGCGGTTGATTTCCTTGATCTCGCTGATGGACAGGCGAGTGGCCTCTTCAACGGCAATCAGCTTGCGCTGTGCGCGCGTGATGTCGTCCCTCAGCTTGGCCAGGATCGAAGAGTGTTTGCGCTTCGCGCGGATGTGCTTGTCAACCCAGTTCAGATCGGTCTCGCTCTTCGGGAAGCTCGACAGGAAGTCCTTGCGAGGCATGCCGGCGTCGCGGACACAGAGCTGCATGACCAGGCGTTCCTGGCTGCGAATAATCGACACGACATCACGCAAGTTACGCACCAGCGCGTCGAATAATTTCGGCGCGAGCTTGAGTTCCATGACCTGCAGTGCACAGTCTTCCTGGGCTTTAATCGTGCGTTTGTCTTTAAAGCCACGCAGATCGAGGTACTTCATCGAGCGATTGAAGTGGCGGCGTATAACCTTGACGCGCGCCTTAACCTCATCCGGATCCGGCCCGGTATCGACAACTTCATCGTCATCGTCGTCGTCGGTCTTCGGCGCCGGGGGTTTGATCTCATCCGGTGCGTTGGGGTCGATGAAGCCAACGACAAAGTCCTGCATGCGAGTCTCGCCACCAATGACTCTGTCCGCCACTTCGAGTAATGCTTCGACGGTCGGCGGGAAATGCACCATGTGGTACTTAACCTGGTTAAGCCCGTCCTCGATACGCTTGGCGATTTCGATCTCGCCCTGCCGCGTCAGAAGTTCGACCGTACCCATCTCACGCATGTACATACGCACCGGGTCGGTCGTCCGACCGAATTCCGCATCGACGCTGGCCAGTGCAGCTTCGGCTTCCTCGACGGCGTCTTCGTCAGTCGCCGGCGTGTCGGTCAGCGTTTTTGACTCCGTCTCCGGAGCCTCTTCGTACACCGTGATGCCCATGTCGTTAATCATGTTGACGATATCTTCGATCTGCTCGGGATCGACGATATCGTTGGGCAGATGGTCGTTAACCTCTACATAGGTCAGATAACCCTGTTCTTTGCCACGGGCGATCAAATCCTTGAGTTGCTGAGCTTGCTTGCTCACGGCAACGGGTGCTTGTTTTTCAGTCAAGACGCAAAACCCCTACGGGTAAAAGATACAAACGAGTAATTATACGAAAACGATCAGTTCCAATCCAGACTTAGTGCAATTGTCTGAGCTCGGTCTTTTCGTCGTCGGATAATCCACTAACTCTCTGTTTTTCAATAAGAAAATCTACACGTTCCTTGCGGCCGGCCAGGGCCAGCTGTTCCAGACACTCTGCCAGCTCGGCAGCCGCATCGAATTCTTCATCAAGCGGCATCTCGGACGCCACCAATTTGCCGAGGTGCCGGCCTTCGTCGTGGTGGCGATAACGCTCCAGAATCCCGGCTGTCGTTATAGTGGGTTCGGCCTGCACGGTTTCAATGAGGATTCGCAACAATTCCGCGCCAGGCCGTTTCAGACCGGCAAGCTTCTCGACGTCGAGCTGCAGGCACGACTGCGGCTCATTCAGAACCAGGGTAATCGCGTGGCGAATCACGGAAGGTTGGCCCGCAGCAGCCTGCTTGCGGCCGCGTGATTTCGGCACGCCGCGCGCTACCCGCGCGTGCTTGCTGCCTGTCGCGCTGCTTCCAAGCGTCTTCTCGAGCTTCGCCGCCGTCAACCCGACCCTCTCAGCCAGGCTTTCAATGAGCAGTTCACGATAGACGCCGGCGGGAACCTTGTTGACCAGCGGGCGGGCGAGTTCCGCCAGCCGGGCGCGTCCGTCGACCGTATTCATGTCCACCTGGCCGGCGAGTTCCTGGATAAGAAACTCTGAAAGAGCAACACCTTCATCCAGCGCCTTGAGAAACGCGTCGGTGCCGAGCTCGTTGACATACGAGTCCGGATCGTGTCCTTCGGGCAGGAACATGAAGCGAATCTGCCGCCCCTCGCGAATGAGCGGCAGTGCGTTTTCGAGGGCCCGCCACGCGGCCTTTCTGCCGGCGCGATCACCGTCGAACGCGAAGCATACGTCTTCGGTCAACCGAAACAGGCGATTGAGATGCTCGGGCGTTGTGGCCGTGCCAAGTGTAGCCACAGCAAAATCTATTCCATGGCGGGCCAGCGCGACCGCGTCCATGTAGCCCTCGACGACAACGAGTTGTTCGATGCTGCGCAAAGCCTGCCTGGCCTCGTAGAGCCCGTAGAGTTCACGGCCCTTGTGAAACAGGACGGTCTCCGGGGAGTTAAGATATTTGGGCTCGCCGTCGCCGAGCGTGCGGCCGCCGAATCCGATCGTGCGACCCCGAGCGTCGCGAATCGGGAACATGATGCGATCGCGGAAGCGATCGTAATGTTGCCCGTTGTCCTTGCGAATGATCAGTCCGGTGGCAAGCAGCTTTTCCGTCGCCTCTTCCGACTTGCCAAACTTGTCGAGTACGTTGCTCCAGCCATCGGGCGCATAGCCGATGCCGAAACGCTTGGCCGTCGAACCGTCAATTCCGCGTTGTTTCACGTACTCCACGGCAGCTGGCGCTTCTTTGAGACAGGCCTGCCAGTGTCGCGCCACCGAGTCGAGCAACGAGAACAGTTCGTCGTAACGGCGAGCCGGCTTGTCGCTTTCACTGCGGGGCACGTCCACGCCCATCGAGGCGGCCAGGCTCTCGATGGCCTCAACGAAGCTCATGTGGTCGAATTCCATGAGGAAGCCAATCGCCGTGCCGTGGGCGCCGCAGCCAAAGCAATGATAGAAGCCTTTTCCCGGGCTCACGGTGAACGAGGGCGTCTTCTCATCATGAAACGGGCAGCATGCCTTGAATTCGCGGCCGGCTTTCTTGAGTTGCACGCGACGGCCGACTACCTCGATGATGTCGGCGCGTGCGATAAGGTCGTCGATAAAGTCCTGAGGAATTAATCCGGCCATATAACTCTAAACGTAGCCCGGTTGTGGCCGGGTTTTGATGGAGCCTGAAAATGCGCTTCGTGGCGATCCGCAGCATTGAGACCGCTTCTTGTTATTTTTCGCAAAGCATAGCCTATTGAACAGGCGACGCCAGAGCGCAAAATTGATGCCAACTAGAGAGCGTTGAGCCGCTCTTTGACCGTGGCGCTGACGGCACCCATGTCGGCACGGCCGGCGGCCATCGCCTTGATTTGTCCCATGACCTTGCCCATGTCGCGCATGCTCTCAGCACCTGTGACGGCGATGACCTCATCGACCATCCTGGCAAGTTCGTCCGCAGACAGTTGCTCCGGAAGGTACGTCTCGAGAACGTCGATCTCGGCACGCTCGATTGCAGCGAGATCCTCCCGATTGCCTTTCTCGAATTGCTCAACCGAGTCACGGCGCTGCTTGACCATCTTGTCGAGAACGGCAAGTACAGCCGCGTCGTCGAGCTCGATGCGTTTATCGACCTCGACCTGCTTGATGGCAGCGAGAATGAGACGCACCACTTTGAGCCGGTCTTTTTCCCCGGCTTTCATGGCGGACTTCATGTCCTCTGTGATTTGGTTCTTGAGCGACGACATGGCTAAGAAACCCTGTAGACCCGCTCCGCGGACACGGAGCGAAGGAGTATCAGTAAAGGCGCTTGCGCTTGGCTTCTTCGCGAGACAGGCGCTTCATGTGGCGCTTAACAGCGGCAGCTTTCTTGCGCTTGCGCTCCTGGGTCGGCTTTTCGTAGTACTCACGACGACGAAGCTCGGTCAGGATTCCAGCCTTCTCACAGGCACGCTTGAAGCGGCGCAGGGCAGCATCAAAATACTCGTTCTCTTTTACGCGAACGCTTGGCATTGTTCAGGTATTCCGTCCAAACACAAATAAACCCGGCACATGGCCGGGACTGAGCCGCGCATAATAACGCCGAATATGTTGGTTTGCAAAGGGTTTGGACTTGAATGTGGGAAGACCTTCGGGCCCGATTTCGCGGTATCATCCGCCGCACATGAATATACTCGGAATAGAAACCAGCTGCGACGAAACCGGCGTGGCGCTTTACAGCACTGAAACGGGTCTGGTGGCACACGCCCTGCACAGCCAGGTTGACTTGCATGCCGTGTATGGCGGCGTCGTACCCGAGATCGCCTCGCGCGATCATATTCGTATGCTTCTGCCATTAATTCAACAGGTTATGGACGATGCAGGCATCGACAAACCCGACGCTATCGCCTACACGGCCGGGCCGGGCCTGGTCGGAGCCCTGATGGTAGGCGGCGGCATGGCGAACGGCCTGGGTCTTGCCTGGGATTGCCCGGTGATACCGGTGCACCACATGGAAGGTCACCTGGTGGCCCCGATGCTGGAGGATGATCCCCCGGCTTTCCCGTTCCTCGCGCTGCTTGTCTCCGGTGGCCACTCGATGCTGATTGCCGTCCGTGAGCTGGGGGACTACCGTCTTCTCGGCACGACGCTGGACGATGCCGTGGGCGAAGCCTTCGACAAGACCGCCAAATTGCTTGGCCTCGGCTACCCGGGTGGTCCGGCGCTCGCGGCGCTGGCTGAGGAAGGCGACGAACAGGCCTTCGACTTTCCGCGGCCAATGATCAACAAACCCAACTTCGATTTCAGTTTCAGTGGCCTGAAGACGGCGGTCATGCTCGAGGTTCGCAGGGCAGAGGCGGAAGGCAGGCTCGAGGTGTGCCGCGCGGATCTGGCGGCCTCGTTTCAACGCGCAGCGGTAGACACCCTGATAGCGAAGTCGATCAAGGCGGCTCATGCGGAGGGTCTCGAGCGCATCGTTGTAGCAGGCGGCGTTGGCGCAAACAAGCTGCTTCGCAAGGATATCGCCGAACGATTCGACGGCGAGGTGTACTATCCGCGTCTGGCTTTTTGCACGGATAACGGTGCAATGATTGCCGTAGCGGGCGCGCTGCGATTCGCCGAGGCGGATCAGGCCGCCGAAATAAAAGCGCAGGCGCGATGGTCTCTGGAGACATTGGCCACGCCCGCAAGCGCGTAGACAGGGCTGACGAAGACCATGGACAAAATTTTTCTCGACGAACTGAAGATCGACACGATCATCGGCATCTGGGACTGGGAGCGGAAGATCCGTCAGACTGTCGTGATCGATCTCGAGATGAGCGCCGACATCGCGAAAGCTGCCGCCACGGATGATGTTGTCGATACGCTGAACTATAAGGCGGTCGCTAAGCGTTTGCAGGCGTTCGTCGGCGATTCGAGTTTTCAGCTTGTGGAAACGCTCGCCGAGAATATTGCACGAATCATTCGAGACGAGTTCGACGTTGCCTGGGTCCGGGTCAAGGTCCACAAGCCGGGCGCAATCCGAGGCTCGAAAGATGTCGGTGTTGAAATAGAGCGCGGCGAACGGCCGGCATAGCGTCCTATGGCTATCGTCTACGTTGGGCTTGGCAGCAATATCGATCCGGAGGCCAATCTGCATGTCGGCGTGCGCGAACTTCGTGCGCGCTACGGCGAACTGCAGCTGTCGGCCGTGTATCGAAGCAGAGCCGTGGGCTTTGAGGGCGAGGATTTCCTGAACCTCGTGGCCAGCTTCGAAACCGAGTCTTCACCGGGGACGGTCTGCAAGGAAATTGAGCTCATCCACACGCTTGCCGGCCGCGACCGCAATGATGGCAAGTGGGCGTCACGTTCGCTCGATATCGATCTGTTGCTCTATGACGACCTCGTAGTCGACGAGAAGCCCGTACGCATTCCGCGTAATGATGTGCTGAAGTACAGTTTTGTATTACGTCCGCTCGCCGAGCTGGCGCCGGATTTCCGGCACCCGGTGACCGGCAGGACCCTGCGTGAGCACTGGCAGGAGTTTGATGCGGCGAGTCATCCGCTGGAGGTGGTTGGCGTTATGCTCTAGGGGGCTTGCCCGCGGGCCTCACCAGCCGATCGAGCGGCCGCCGTCGACGACGATGATCTGGCCCGTTACGTAAGTCGCGTCGCGCATCAGGTACAGCACGCAACCGGCAATATCGTCGGGAGAGCCGGCACGCTCGAGCGGAACCTGGCGCAGAATCGTTTGCTGGACAGGTTCCGTCATGCCATCTTCCGGCCAGAGAATCGCGCCCGGCGAGACGCCGTTTACGCGGACCTCCGGTGCGAGATCTTTCGCCAGCGAACGTGTAAGCATGGCCAGCGCTGCCTTCGCAGGGCTGTAGACGGGGTGGTCTCGCAGGGGCCGTTGCGAGTGGATGTCGACGATATTGACGATTGACCCGCTGGTTTCATGAAGGTGCGGCGCTGCCTCCTGTGAGAGGAACAGCGGTGCCTTGAAATTACTGCCGACCAGGTCATCCCAGGCCTCCTCACCTATTTTGCCGATGGGCGTCGGGTAGAACGTCGAGGCATTGTTGACGAGTCCGTCGAGGCGACCTCCCCATTCAACGACAGCGCGCATCAGAGTAGTGATGGCTCCGTTGCTCAGCAGGTCGGCCTGGAAGGTCTTTGCCGAGCCAGGGCGGTCGTCATTCAGTTTCGCCGCGAGTTTCTCGGCTTCGCTGGACGAGCCACGATAATGGATGGCAACTCGCGCACCGTTTTCCTGCAGGCATGTCACAATAGCGGCGCCGATACGCCGGGCCGCACCCGTCACGAGCACGACCTTGCTGTTTAGGCTGTTTTTACTCATCCCACGATATTGACATGCAACTCGATCTGCCGCCATCGCTGCCAGACCCCGATGCCCATAGCGCCTTGCATAGCGAGCGTATGGCGGCGTTTATTCGTGAGCGTATTGACGACGCAGGCGGCGACATAAGTTTCGCGGAGTACATGCAGCACGCGCTGTATGCGCCGGGACTCGGTTATTACGCGGCGGGTACGACAAAGTTCGGCGAAGCAGGCGACTTCATCACGGCCCCGGAGGTGTCGTCCGTCTTCGGACGCATCGTCGCGCGCCAGTGCGCTGAAGTGCTCACGCAGATCGATGGTGGCGAAATTCTTGAATACGGGGCGGGTAGCGGCAAGCTGGCCGTCGACATTCTCGGCTGTCTGGCCGAACTGGATGCCTTGCCGTCTGCGTATCGAATCCTCGAAGTATCTGCCGACCTTCGTGAGCGGCAGGAAGAACGCCTGCACCAGCAAGTGCCCGATCTTGCGCACCTCGTGACATGGCTGAGTGCTCCGTCTGATTCAATCCATGGCGTGGTCGTTGCCAACGAGGTGCTCGATGCGCTACCCGTCGAGCGGTTTGTTCGGCGCGACGACGGCGTGAAGCAGCTGCGAGTGCAGGCCGGCCGCCATGGCTTCGAGTTTGCAGAGCTGCCAGCGCCCGAGCGTCTGGCTTCGGCGGTCGAAAAAATCGAACGGGAAATTGGTGAGCAGCTGCCGGATGGTTATGTTTCCGAAGTCTGTATTGCGCTGCCCGACTGGATCGCGCAGGTCTCCGGGTCTTTGCAGGAGGGGGTTGTGCTCCTGTTCGACTACGGCGTGTCGCGCCGGGAGTATTACGCCCGGGAGCGGTCAGACGGGTGGTTGCGATGCCACTTTCGACACCATGCGCACAATGACCCGCTTGTACTGCCCGGCATCCAGGACCTGACAGCGTGGGTCGATTTCACCAGTGTGGCCGTCGCGGCGGCAGAGGCCGGATTCAATGTGGCCGGATTTTCCACCCAGGCTCAATTTCTGATGGCGGGTGGCCTGGATCTGGAAATGCAGGGTTTCGAGATATTGTCGCTCGAAGGTCAGCTGGAATTGTCGCGGCAGATCAAAACACTTACCCTGCCCGGTGAGATGGGGGAGCACTTCAAATGCATGGCGTTACGCAAGGGAAGCAGCACGACGCCGTCTGCATTCGATCTTGCTGATCGGACTCACACTTTATGAACGACAGGTACGTCGAACAGAGTAAACCGTGACGACATTACAAATAATAGTGCTGGCAATTGTGCAGGGCCTGACCGAGTTCCTGCCGATATCGAGTTCCGGTCACCTGGTCCTGGTTCCCTACCTCGCGGCATGGACCGACCAGGGTCTCGCATTCGACGTCGCCGTGCATTTCGGATCACTCATCGCCGTCGTCGTGTTTTTTCGAGAGGACATCCTCGGGTTATTGCGCGGTAGCGCGCAGGTTGCGGGTGGCGACGTAAAGTCGCCGCAAGCATACATGGCTGTCGCTATCGCGCTGGGTACGGTTCCGGCTGCTATTGCCGGATTGCTGTTTGCCTCCTGGATCGAGGCGAATCTCCGTGACCCATCCATCATCGTGTACACACTGGCAGGATACGGCATCCTGATGGCGTTAGCCGACCGCTACGCGAGAAGAGACAAGGGTATCGCAGAGGTCCGCATCAAGGACGCGCTGATTATAGGTGTCGCGCAGGCGCTTGCATTGGTTCCAGGTACGTCTCGCTCGGGTATCACGATTACCGCCGGCCGGCTGCTTGGATTCGAGCGTCAGGATGCGGCGCGATTTTCCTTCCTGCTGTCTGCCCCGGTAATCCTGCTGGCGACCTTGTACAAAGGCGGTGAACTGGTAATGGGCGATGAGCCGGTGGCCTGGAGTGAGCTCGCACTTGGTGTGCTGGTATCGGCGGTCGTCGCCTACCTGAGCATCGAATTCTTCATGCGCTTCGTTACCCGCATCGGATTGGCACCGTTTGCAATCTATCGCCTTCTCCTGGCGGCCCTGATCCTCTACCTGCTCGTGTGAGTTCCTCGCGTTTGCCTTGTACTTCCGGAGTTAGCGGACAGCTTTGAATTTGGCGATGGCCTTCTTGCGTGCGCGACGGATCGCTGCAGGAATCTTTCTGTCATCCACCTCTTTGGCGATCGCTCCCGCATCGACGGCTGACGCGGCCGCCAATGCTCCACGCAAATACCCGGCCTGTTCGTAACGCCGGTTCTCGAGACCTGCCCGACCGCGGGCGTCGGCCTCACAGGTCACCAGGAACTGCTCGAAACGGTCCGGCCGTCGAAACGCATCCGTTTTCTCCAGAACGCTGAGAATCGTTTTCGGGCGCAACTCCAGCGCGCGATGAACGTGTGTATGAAACTCGGCGACCAGCATTGCAAGGTCGCGACAAGCGCGAGGAACAGGCAGGCGCGCGGCAACGTCGCGGATGAGTCTGGCGCCGCGAAGCTCGTGGCCGGGATGGCTCGGGAGCAGGTTTTCTGGTGTGCTGCCCTTGCCGAGGTCGTGGGTTAGCGCCGCAAAGCGAACCTCGAGATCGTTGCTCATTGACTCAGCCTGCTCGAGTACCATCATGACGTGCAGGCCCGTATCGATTTCCGGGTGCCACTGTTCGGGCTGCGGGATGCCAAAAAGGACATCGACCTCGGGAAACAGAACACGCAGTGCACCGCACTCCCGCAGTGCCTCGAAGAACACTCGGATATTACTGCCGCCAAGCGCGAGCTCGGTTTCTTTCCAGACCCGGTCAGGGACCAGCGCATCAACCTCACCGTTATCGACCATGCACCGCATAAGCTGCATGGTTTCATCTGCGATTGTGAAGCCAAGGTCGTTGTAGCGTGCCGCGAAACGCGCGACGCGCAGGATGCGCACCGGATCTTCGACAAACGCATCCGAGACATGGCGCAGCACCCGGATTTCGATGTCACTGAGGCCGCCCCAAGGGTCGATGAGGACGCCGTCTTCAGATTGCGCAATTGCGTTGATCGTAAGATCACGGCGTTGCAGGTCCTCTTCGATCGTCACATCGGGCGAGCAGTCAAAGTCGAAACCGTGGTAGCCGGGCGCCGTTTTTCGCTCGGTGCGGGCGAGCGCGTATTCCTCTTTGGTTTCAGGGTGCAGGAACACAGGGAAGTCCTTGCCCACTCGCTGGTAGCCGAGTGCTTCCAGTTCCGCGGGCGCCGCCCCCACGACACACCAGTCCCGCTCCTGATGCGGGATACCGAGTTGCGCGTCACGAACCGCGCCACCTACGAGATACACTTGCATCGTGTCATAGTACCCGAATGCTGCGCCTTGTCCTCCTCATCCTGTTCACGACACTTCTGCCCGGGTGCTATTACCTGCAGGCAGCAAAAGGTCAATGGGACCTGACGCGCAAGCGCGAACCGATTGCGGAGGTGCTTGCTGCCGAGGACACATCACCCGAACTTGCGGCCAGGTTGCGGCTCGTCCAGGAAGCGCGACAATTCTCAATTGATGAACTGGGACTTCCCGATAACAAGAGCTACCGGACCTATGCCGATATCGAGCGCGACTACGTCGTGTGGAACGTGTTCGCAGCGCCGGAATTTTCGATGGAGGCCAGGACCTGGTGCTTCCCTGTTGCCGGATGCGTGAGCTACCGTGGGTATTTTTCCAAAGAAGATGCGCAACGCCACGCCAGGCTGCTGGCGGACAAGGGGTACGACGTCGCCATCGGCGGAGTGGCCGCTTACTCGACCCTTGGCAAATTCGACGACCCGTTGCTCAGCACCATGATGAGCTGGGATGACGCGCGGCTTGTCGGCGTGCTCTTTCACGAACTTGCCCACCAGGTGCTCTACGTAAAAGGCGACTCAGGGTTCAATGAGTCTTTTGCTACGGCAGTCGAAGAATTTGGTGTGCGTCGGTGGCTGGAAACGCACGGGAAAGCCGGCGACGTCGAAAGGTACCTTCAGCGTCGTCAGCTGCGGCAGGATCTAATGGCGCTTGTGGCCGAAGCCCGCGACACATTGCAGGCGGTCTATGAGTCTGCTGTCAGCGATGACGAAAAACGAGAGATAAAGAGCAAGCGCCTGGCCCGGCTTGCTGCGGATGTTGCCGTCTTGCTGGAGGCGTCCGGGCGAGACCCGGGCAGTTGGCTGAGCGGCGAACTCAACAATGCCCGACTCGTCTCGATGACCTTGTACGAGGGACGCCTATCCGAGTTTCGGGCGTTGTTCGGCAAGTGCGAGCAGCGCATCGAATGTTTCTACGCCGAGGCCAGGCTATTAGCGGGACGCTAGCTGGGCTTCAGCGTCGGCTTCTACCAGCAACAACTCATCTGAAAGCCTGCGTACCTGGCCGGTCATGCGCCAATGGAAGATTGCCTGCGCTGCCAGGACGCGTTTGACGTACTTGCGAGTCTCGTTGAACGGTATGTTCTCGATCCAGACCCGTGCGTCCTCCGAGCTCTTCTGCGGTAGCCAACGCATCACTCGATGCGGGCCGGCATTGTACGCGGCTGTCGCCAGCACCGGGTTACCGCTGAATTGCTGTGACATCTGCGCAAGGTAAGAGGTGCCGAGGCGGATATTGCTTTCCGGGTTGGTCAGCGTTGCGATTCCCGAGTAGGGCAAGCTTATGTTTTTCGCCACTTCGCGACCCGTGGCCGGCATCAGCTGCATCAGGCCAACGGCACCCGCACTTGAGCGCACGTCTCGCATGAACAGGCTCTCACTGCGTGCGATGCCATAGGCCCAGGTCGGCGCTATGCTCGCCGCGGTTGAGAATTTCTCGAACTGCTGTTGCCAGGGCAACGGATAGCGCATCGCCAGGTCATCATATTGTCCGAGGCTCGACGCGGTCGCTATAGCACGAGAATGCCAGCCCCAGCGATCCGCCAGAATCGCGGCCTGCAGCTTCTCCTCCGCGTTCATGTTGCTGATGGCAGCATCCCACTCGGAGCGCCCGCGGCTGTCGAGCCCAACGAGGAACAGTTCCCTGGCCCGAACGACCTCCGGCCTTGTTGCGATTTCGTTCAGAGCTGTCTCGTCGGCGGCGAGGCGGTCATGGTCGAGCGCATAGTCCGTGCCGAGCTCGTCGGCGGCGAGAAATCCGTAGTAGCTGCGCACTTTGCTGAGTTCACCGAGAGCGATGCCGGCGGCAAGTGTCTGACCAAAGCGCAGTAATGCGATTGCGCGCCAGTATCGCCATTCTTCGGTATCGCGTTCGGCTGGTTTCATGGCGGCGATATCGACAAGCAGTCGCTGCCACTCGATGTCTCGCAAGCTGGTGCGTGCACGCCACCGCAACACCTCGTCGTCCTGTGCGGCTTGCGGCAGTTTCGCGAGCAAACGGTACCCGCCGGGAAGATTATCTCTGGCTGTCCAGAGGGCGATGTGGCGCCGGGTATGCAGCTTCTGTTCTTCGGAAAAGCCGTACTGCATTTCGAGCTTGTTCCAGAGCTGCAGCGCGCTCTCCGGGTCACGGTAAGTCAGGCGTTCTGCCGCATAGACGAGTTGTTCGCGATACGTCTCGCTGTCTGCTGCCGGGTCGTGCCCGGCGAGGAACCCGTCGGGGTGCGACTGTGCGCGCATAAAGGACGTGGCCGCATCGACGTGTTGCTTGTCGATTTTCTTCGCGAGCCATCTCGCCAGCTGGAACTCGCGGGCCTCGATGGCCAATTCGAAACGCTTGCGGTACTCGACCGGACCGAGCAGCTTGTTGTCATACAGGTATTCGAAGACAGGATCACATTCCCTGACCTGGCTCGTACCGGTCATCCACAGGTCGACGGCTCGTTGATTGACCCGCTTAAAGCGGCCAGCCTCGATCTCGGCTTGCAACGACAGGCAGTTCAGTCGCGAATCGCCCTGACCCTGGTAGAACTGTTCGTAAATTTTCTGGTAGCCGGCAAGGTCTCCCTTTTTCGCCAGCGAGAGCGCTTTTCGGTAACGCAAATCTCGCGCCGGTCGCAACGTTCCGTATTGGTCCAGAAATGCGTCAATCTCCGCCGGCGTGGTCTTTTTCAGGTTGGCGCGAAGCCAGGCGGCCCTCAGGTCGGGCCAGAGAACGTAACGCTCGAGCAGCGCGCGCTCAGATAAAGTGAGATCGTCGACGGGACTCCAGTCACCCCGCTCGACGGTCTCGTAAACGCTTTGGAATAGCTTGCGCTGTTGCTCGATTTCTGTCGCCTGCGAAGGCGCCGCGGCGAGCAGCGCGGCAGCCAGGACAACACCGGCGAATCGTTTGATCGAAAGTCGGTTGCTGTCCTGGAATCGCATTTACATAGCTTACCTTATCTGCAGCATGAGCGACCGGTCGCCGCGCTGGACCAGGAGGAACAGGATGCGGTTGTTTTCGGCTATCGCGGCGAGGTCACGCAGGTTACGTACAAGCACCCGGTTCACGGCCGTGATGACGTCGCCAGAACGCAGACCGCGCTGTGCGGCCGGGCTGCCTTCCTCGACATTCGTCACTTCGACGCCACTGTCGCTCGACGTGCTTGCGGGAGCAAAACTTGCACCGGCAAGCCCCGGATGGATGTCAACACCTGACAATAACTGGTCTTCGGCGCGGCCCAGTTCGGCTGACGCAGACCGCGACTTGTTGTCTCTGACATAACGAATGTCAACCGTATCGCCGGATCGCAGCAGGCCGATGGTGTTCCGGAGCTCGGCGGCACTGGTAACCTTCTTGTCGTTGACGCCAACGATGATATCACCGACTTCGAGGCCGGCTTTCTCGGCTGCCGATTCCGGGAAAACACGGGTGATAAGCGCGCCACCCTCGACATCAATGTCCAGCGTCTCCGCGGCTTCCCTGTCGATTGACTGGATATTTACGCCGAGCAGGCCGCGGCGAATCTCACCGAAATCGAGGATCTGTCCCATGATCGAACTGGCGATTTCGGTGGGCACGGCAAAACCAATGCCGACGTTGCCGCCCGAGCGGCTGAAGATCATCGAATTGATGCCGATCAGTTCACCGTTCATATTGACGAGTGCGCCACCCGAATTACCCGGGTTAATGGATGCGTCCGTCTGGATGAAATCCTCGAAGCCATCTCTGCTGATATTGTTACGCCCAAGTGCGCTGACGATGCCGGAAGTCACGGTATGCGTCAGGCCGTAGGGATTACCGATGGCGATCACGAAATCGCCGACGCGCACGCCTTCAGAATCGCCGATGGGCATTTCCGTCAGGCCATCGGCCTCGACTTTGATCAACGCGATGTCTGTGCCGGCATCAGAACCGACGATCTCGGCATCAAGGGTGCGCCCGTCAATCAGCGAAACCTGGATTTCATCAGCCTCGCCAACGACATGATGATTGGTCAGGATATAGCCGTTCTCTGCGTCGACGATGACACCTGAACCGGCGCCACCGACTTCACCCGGCCGCCCGAATGGATTACGGCGCACCTGCGTTACGCGAATATTGACGACGGCCGGCGCCGCCGCTTCGACCAGCGGTGCGAGGCTGGTTACTGCCTGTCCGCCCACGCTGGTCGGGAGTGCAGCCAGCGCTCCGGACGATACGAGAGCGAGTAACAGGGTGGTCCAGAATAGTCGAGTCTTAGTGATCATAGATATCTCAGTTGTGGCCTTGTCTTTGTTCAGATGGCTCAGATCAGATTAGGTTCACCAAGCTGAATCAATCGTGAATGTCGGAAGCGGACTGAACAATATACGTGAGCCGTGTTTTGGCGGCCACGGATGTTGATCCGTCGACCTCTTGCGTCAGGACAAAAGATGCCCGGGCACGATCCATGGTCGCACCCGGGCTGGACCGTGCCGTGCCGTCAAGCGGCCTCGACTGTTATGCGGCGTGCCTGAATCTCGGGCGCTTTCGGTATCGTCACCTCGAGGATTCCGTTCGAGCATTTCGCAGCGATCGCTTCGGCGTCGGCCGTCTCCGGCAGGGTAAAGCGTCGCAGGAAGCGGCCTGAGGCACGTTCGATTCGCTGCACGCCCGTGTCGTTATCCGGGGCAATGGCGAGCCGCTCGCCAGACACGCTCAATACGCCATTATCCATCGAGACATCAATGTCTTCCGGGTTCACGCCCGGGACGTCTGCGCGCAGCACAAAGCGGTTTTTTTCTTCAATGATATCAACGGCTGGTACCCAGTCAGCGACCGGGCTGCCATCGCTCCCAGGCAGGTCGCGATGTTGCACCAGGCGGTCGAGATCGCGATGCAACAGGTCGACAAAAGACCAGGGCTCAAAACGAGCTATATTCATGGGAATCCTCCACTTAAAATTCATTAACGCAGCCTAAAATAGGGGCGCCGGAGGGCAATTCAAGAGGGTAATTGTGCGACAATTATAGCTACTATATGTAGTGATTCTTATATTTCACGAAAGTGTCATTTTTTTTTACCTATTTTTAAAGCACTTACTCGCGAACATTTCGTAAACTATTGTTTTTAATCAATAATTGCCTTACAAAAAATTTGACGTAAACTCTTGACAGTAGGCCCTTACGGGCATAATCTTGTCCCCACTTGGACACAACATCTTGTGTCTGACCTAGATGAGGAAAGAGGCCGGAATAGGCACTCGTCGCGCGCTCTCTGGCCGTCGGCGAGCGGGGTCTCTTGCTCTCTATAAAAAGCGAGAAGTTACAAGGTATTTGGGGTCTCCTAAGGGAGTACAGGGGAGTTACAGGACCAATGAAGTCTGCTGTCAATCTGGATACGCACACGGTCACCGACATCGAATTTCAGCCAGCATCGCTCGACATCTGGGATGCAAAATATCGACTGACAGCCAAAGATGGCTCCAAGATCGATGAGACGGTTGATGGCACCTACAAGCGAGTCGCGCAGGCGCTGGCCAATGTGGAGGTCGAGTCCAAACGCGAACACTATTTCAAGGAATTTGTCGGGGCGCTGCGCGCTGGTGCAATTCCGGCCGGCCGTATAATGTCCAATGCCGGTGCACAGGAGCACAAACCGGCCACATCGACGATCAACTGCACCGTGTCGGGTACGGTTGGCGATTCGATGGACAACATCCTCAACAAGGTGCATGAGGCGGGTCTGACGCTGAAAGCCGGTTGTGGCATCGGCTATGAGTTCTCTACCCTGCGTCCGAAAGGCGCCTATGTGACGGGGGCGGGTGCGTACACATCAGGGCCGCTATCCTTCATGGATATCTACGACAAGATGTGCTTTACGGTGTCCTCTGCGGGTGGCCGCCGCGGCGCCCAGATGGGCACGTTCGATGTTGGCCATCCCGATGTCATGGAGTTTATTCGTGCCAAGCGAGAGGATGGCCGCCTGCGCCAGTTCAATCTGTCTTTGCTCGTGACGGATGAGTTCATGCAGGCCGTCATCAACGAGGACGACTGGAAACTCGCGTTCCCTGTCACGCACAAGGAATTCGAGGAAGACGATCTCGATGTAACCGACAGCAGCCAGTTCGTATGGCGTGACTGGCCGGAAGCCGGCAATTACGTTTCGAATTCGGAAGGCCTTGTTGCGTGCAAGATTTACAAGACGCTGCCGGCGCGACGCGTCTGGGACATCATCATGGCCTCGACCTACGATTTTGCGGAGCCAGGATTCGTGTTGATCGACAAGGTCAACGAAATGAACAACAACTGGTTCTGCGAAACCATTCGGGCGACCAATCCCTGTGGTGAACAGCCCCTGCCGCCCTATGGTTCCTGCCTGCTTGGATCGATCAACCTGACGAAATTTGTCGAGAAGCCGTTCACGGATGAAGCGAAGTTCGACTGGGACTTGTTCCGCAAAGTCGTCAAGGTCTTTACGCGCATGCTCGACAACGTAGTCGAAATTAACGGTTTGCCATTGCCCCAGCAACGCAATGAAATTCAGCGTAAGCGGCGCCATGGCATGGGATTCCTGGGCCTTGGTTCCGCGATCACGATGATGCGCATGCGATACGGCGATCCTGCAGCCGTGGAGTTTACTGAAGAGGTTGCGAAGCAACTCGCGCTTGCTGGCTGGGAAGAGGGTCTCGAACTCGCCAAAGAGAAGGGGCCTGCCCCGATCATGAGTGAGAATTTCGAGGTCACCGAAGAGATGCTGCGCAAGCGTCCTGAAATGAAAGCAGATGGCTACCAGGCAGGTGACAAGGTGCCGGGACGTATCCTGCATGCCAAATACAGTCGCTACATGCAGCGAGTTGCTGCGGAAAACCCCGAACTCGTTGACGCGCTCGCTGATACCGGGTCGCGTTTCACACACCACAGCTCAATAGCGCCGACCGGCACGATTTCGTTGTCGCTGGCCAACAATGCCTCCAATGGCATCGAGCCGAGCTTTGCGCATCACTATTTCCGCAACGTCATTCGTCAGGGCAAGAAGACCAAGGAGAAGGTCGATGTGTTCTCGTTTGAGCTGTTGGCCTATCGGGACATGGTTGACCCGGACGCGATGCCGGCCGGCGTCGCCGAGGACGCACTGGGCAGTCTGCCTGATTACTTCATCACTGCAGACGAAGTGACGCCCAAACAGCATGTCGATATCCAGGCGGCGGCGCAGAAGTGGATCGATTCGTCGATTTCGAAGACGGCCAACGTACCGACGGACTATCCGTACGACGATTTCAAGGACATTTACCTGTACGCCTACCAACAGGGTCTCAAGGGTTGTACGACCTTCCGTTTCAACCCCGAAGCGTTCCAGGGCGTACTCGTCAAAGAGAAGGACCTCAAGAACACGACCTATTCCTTCACACTGGATGACGGCTCAACGGTTGACCTTAAGGGCGATGAAGAGATTGAGTACGACGGCGAAGTTCACACCGCTGCCAACCTCTTCGACGCACTCAAAGAAGGCTATTACGGAAAGTTTTAAGATGATCAAGATCGACAAAAAAATTGTCGGCTACGCGGTGAATCAGCCAGCAGCCGAAGAGAAAGAACAGAAGCGTGAATTCAAGCGCGAAGGTGGAGGCGATCGGGCCGAAGTCATCCGCATGCACGAGAAACTCGAGCGTCCCGAGATGCTCGTTGGTTCGACTTACAAAGTGAAGACGCCCGTGTCCGATCACGCGATGTATGTGACGATCAACGACATCATCCTTAATGAGGGCACCGAGCACGAAAAGCGCCGGCCGTTCGAGATCTTCATCAATTCCAAGAACCTCGATCACTACCAGTGGATCGTTGCGCTGACTCGCATCATCTCAGCGGTCTTCCGCAAGGGGGGCGACGTTACGTTCCTGGTCGAGGAACTCAAAGCTGTATTCGACCCACGTGGCGGCTACTGGCAGGCCGGTGGCAAGTTCATGCCATCGATAATTGCAGAGCTTGGTTATGTCGTCGAGAAGCACCTGGTCATGATCGGCATGATTCCGCCGCCCGAACTCGATGAAGGCCAGAAGAAACTGATCGCGCAGAAGCGCGCCGAGTTCGAAGAGGCGCGCAGGCAGACGGACGCATTTTCCGAGAGCGAGTACCCGGAAGGCGCCCAGCTTTGCTTCAAGTGCAACACGACCGCGGTCATCATGATGGACGGGTGCATGACGTGCCTCTCCTGCGGCGACAGCAAGTGCGGTTGAGCGGGCCTCGGCTGGCGCGCTGCTTCGTCAAGTAGAGCGCGCTGAGGCGATCGCGGGCATTATCGGGCTGCTCAGGTGGCCCCAATCTGATAGATTGCCCGCGTGACTATTTCAATTCCTGATTTTTCATCGACACGCGTCGTCGTCGCCGGCGACGTGATGCTCGATCGTTACCTGTTTGGCTCAACGGGCCGAATCTCGCCCGAGGCTCCCGTGCCGGTCGTGCATGTGCATGAAACCGATAACAGGCCTGGCGGTGCGGCGAACGTAGCCGTTAACCTCGCAAGCCTTGGTGTCTCCACGAACGTCGTCGGCGTCGTGGGCAATGACGCCGCGGCCGATTCACTCGAGGCCATCATGAGTGAACACGGTATCGCGTGTAATTTCGCCCGCGCCGGGGATCGTCCGACCATTACCAAGACGCGTGTCCAAAGCCGCGGGCAGCAGCTGATTCGGCTGGATGAAGAAAACGTCGCCGACATGCCAGGTGATGCCATGGTAAGTACTCTCAGAAGCGTCCTCGAGGGCGCAGGCGCAGTAGTGCTATCCGACTATGGCAAGGGCGCTCTGGCCGACGTCTCTGTCATGATCGCGCTTTGCCGCGAGGCCGGCGTTCCGGTGCTGGTCGACCCGAAGGGAACAGATTTCCACAAGTATCGCGGCGCCTCACTACTGACACCGAATCAGTCTGAGTTTGAAGCGGTCGCAGGCCGATGCGCGTCTGACCAGGAACTCGTCGATCGAGCGCGCACCATGATGGACGATCTGGATCTCGATGCACTCCTGGTTACCCGCAGCGAAAAAGGCATGTTGCTCGTCGAGGCGGGCGCCAGGCCACTGTTTCTGTCGACCCAGGCGCGTGAGGTTTACGATGTCACCGGTGCGGGCGACACCGTTATCGCCACTTTGGCAGGCGCGTTGGCGAGTGGACAGGACCTCGCGTCCTCAGCGGCATTGGCGAATATCGCGGCCGGCCTGGTGGTTCGTAAGATCGGCGTCGCCACGGTCACGCCGGGCGAAATCTCAGCCGCGTTGCACCAGAGGGGGCAGGGCGGACGAGGACTCGTGGAGCTCGATGCGCTGCTGGCGCTCGTCGAGGAATCGCGTAGCCGAAACGAACGTATCGTAATGACGAATGGCTGTTTCGACGTCCTGCATGCGGGTCATGTGTCGTATCTCGAAGAGGCCAAGAGCCTGGGTGATCGACTCATCGTCGCGGTCAATGACGATGCTTCAGTGAAACGGCTGAAGGGCGATTCACGGCCGATCAATGCGCTTGAAGACCGGTTGCTGGTGCTTGCCGGGCTGGCGGCCGTCGACTGGGTGGTGCCATTTGCAGAAGATACGCCCGCCAGGCTGATTCAGGCCATTCTGCCGGACGTTCTCGTCAAGGGCGGTGACTACAAGCCCGACGAAATCGTCGGCGGAAAAGAGGTGCTGCAAAATGGGGGGGAGGTTCGCGTCCTTGCGTTCCGCGACGGCCACTCGTCGAGCCGTATTATTGACAGGCTCGGCGACGAATAGCTGAATTCAGTGCCGTTCATGCGCTTTCTTTACAATCTGCTGACGTACCTGCTGTTCATCCCCTTTGCTGTGTACTGGCTGGTTCGGGGCGTGGGCAATCGTGTGTATTTCGACCGCCTCTATCAGCGATTCGGCTTTGGCTTTCCGCGCATCAACGGTTGTATCTGGATTCATGCGGTCTCGGTCGGCGAAGTGCAGGCCGCGGTACCCCTTATCCGCGCACTGATCGCGCGCTTCCCGGACCGGCGATTGCTGGTTACGACGGTTACGCCGACAGGTGCAGCACGAGTGCGCTCATTGTTTGGTGAGTCGGTGTTCCACTGCTACATACCCTTCGAATTTCCCAGCGCTGTTAACAATTTTTTTCGCTGCGTAAGTCCAAAAACGGCATTGATAATGGAAACCGAGATCTGGCCCAATCTCTACAGAGGGTGTGGAATTCGCGAAGTGCCCCTGATCCTGGTCAGTGCGAGGATTTCGCCCAAGTCTGTGCCGGGCTACGGCAAGCTATTGCCGCTGATCCGGGAGACCCTGTCGCACGGAATCATCATCGCGGCACAAAGCCAGGACGATGCCAACCGTTTCCTCTCGCTCGGTGCGAATCCGTCACGCACGTATGTGATGGGCAATATCAAATTCGACGTCGAACCGGACTCTGGCGTCCGCGACATTGCTGCGATTACGCGCAACGAATTGTTTGGCGATCGGCCGGTCTGGATTGCCGCCAGCACTCATGAAGGTGAGGAACAACTCGTACTCGATGTGCATCGCGACTTGCTGGTCCGCCATCCCGACTTGCTGTTGGTGCTCGTCCCGCGCCACCCGGAGCGTTTCGCCGTTGTGAGAGAACTGATCGAGAAACGCGACATGACGGTGATCTCTCGAACCGAGCAGCGTCCTGCAGGCGACGCAGAGGTGTTTCTGTGTGACACGATGGGCGAGGTTCCGCTTTTCTACGCGGCGAGCGATGTGGCATTCGTTGCGGGCAGCCTGGTGCCGATAGGTGGGCACAATCTCCTCGAACCCGCGGCGCTTGGTGTGCCCGTCATAACCGGGCCGTACAACTTCAATTCCCAGGATATTGCGGATCTTTTTGAGGGTCTTGGTGCCTGCCGATTAGTTTCCGGGACCGACGAGTTAGGCGAAGTAGTCAGCGAATTGCTGACTAATTCTGAAGAAGCCGACAGGCTGGGCCGGGCAGGGCAGCAAGTTCTCGAGGATAATCGCGGGGCGTTGGAGCGGCTCCTTGTGCTTCTGGAGCCGCTGCTTCAATAAGGGAAACCGATTAGCTGCCGCTTTCCTTGGCGGCTTCCTCGGCTATCACCTCTTCCGGCGGCCTTCTCTCGACCAGCCACTGATCGATCTGTTCGAGGTCCTGCACCTGCAATGTGCCAGCGGCCTGCTTCAGTCGCAGCGCATTGAGAATGTAGTCATAGCGGCTGCGCTGATAGTTCGTTTTTGCGGCGTACAGCGCGAACTGTGAATTGAGGACGTCTACGATGGTACGCGTGCCCACGTCAAAACCCGCTTGCGTGGCTTCGAGTGCCGTCTGGCTGGAAGCAACGGCCTGTTTCAACGCCTTGACCCGACTTTCCTCGGCGAGCACGCCAAGATAGGCATCGCGCGACTGACGCTCGGTCTCGCGGGTCACGCGCTGCAGCTGTTCGCGGCTTGCACGGTGCAGGTAGACAGCTTCTCTTACTCGCGAAGACGTGCTGCCGCCGGCGAACAGGGGCATGTTGAATTGCAGGAAAATCCCTTCTGTGCTCGTTGATATACTGTCGGAAAAGGTCACCGAAGTTGGCTGCAGAGTGTTCGGATCGATGTAGTCATAGGTGGAGTCCGAGTCCGTATCCAGCTCGTTGGTCCGCACGAGCAGTTCCAGCGACGGGTAATGGCCGTTCTTACGAAACGAGATCTCGTCGCGTGCCAGCTTTTCATCAAGTCGACTGGCAACGAGATTCAGGTTCTGCTGCAGCGACATGTCGACCCATTCGCGCTCCGACTTTTCAGGTCGCCGTAAAGGCATGTCGTCTTTCGGTGCTGACAGCTGCGTAACGTACTCACCGGTGATCTCGCGCAGGAACTCGCGCGCCGTTGCCAGCTGGCGTTTTGCGCCGATCTCGTCGGCTACGGACTGGTCATAAGCTGCCTGCGATTCCTGTACGTCGGTAATGGCGATCAGCCCGACTTCGAAACGCTGTTTTGCCTGCTCGAGTTGTCTGGCAATCGCCGTGCGATCCGCGTGAATCGACGTAAGGCGATCTTCGGCCGCCAGAACGTCGAAGTAGCGTTGAGCAACGCGGATGACGAGGTCTTGCTGCGCGGCCTCGCGCACGGCTTCGGCTTTGGCAACCAGCTTATCGGCGCGCTTGAGGTTGACGACCTTGTCCCATCTGAAGATTGTCTGTTGAAGAACCAAACCGAAATCCATCTCGTCCCTCTCCGACGTTAGATCGGCCTGGACCCGATCCGATTCCAGGTCCGGCTGGAAAAAGGTCGGTCCTGAGCGCTCCGTCATGCTGTAGTCGCCGGTCAGGGAGAGTTGCGGCAAATAAGCGCCCCGCGCCTGTGGCTTGGCCTCGAGGGCTGCGAGACGACGTGCCTCGGCCTCGTGGATTTGCGGATCGCTCTGCAGCGCCTGCTGGTAGATTTCTAACAGCGAGGCGGCATTGGCGGCTGCAGGCAAGATCGCCAGGCCGACAAGTATTGCTAAGCTATTGATAATTCGCATATTTTTCATCTTATCGTGTTCCAGGTTGGGGCTGCCGTCGGGCGCGAGGTGTTATAGTCTACTATATCACCAAACCAGTTGGGAAGGAGCGTTTCAGGTGTTAGATGCAAGGTATCGACAAGTGGTTTCGTAGGATGCTCTATTTTTGGTCTGGCGGCTAGAAAGAAAACTGTGGTGGCAATGCGCCATGCACGAGCGGTGGCAGGTCCGTCTCGAACAGCGAGATTGTTTGCCAGTCGTGTTCATTGGTCCGCTCGATCAACTTGGCTTCCATTGCGGGTTCATTGCCGACGACGATAAACAGCCGACCGTGTGAGCCGAGCGCCTCGACGTAGCGCGGGTCGAATGTCTGAATCGAACCGGTGACCGCAATCGCGTCAAATTTGCCATCGGGCAGTTCCTGCGTTGCGTCCATCTGCATCAACTCGACATTGTCGATGCCTGCGGCTTGGAGCTTGAGTCTCGCGGACCCCACGAAATCATCGTAAATATCGACACTCGTGACGTGCGCAGACAATTTCGCGAGGCAGGCCGTCATGAATCCGCTGCCGCTCCCGATCTCAAGTACATTCTCGCCGCCCTGCAGTCCCAGCGCCTGCAAGACGCGACCCTCGATCGTCGGGGTCATCATGCATTCTCCGTGTCCAAGCGGGATTGCTGTGTCGGCGAAGGCGAGCGACTCGAAACCTTGAGGAACGAAATGCTCTCTCGGCAATTCCCTGAGCATCGCGAGCACGCGTTCGTCGTATACGTTCCAGCCTCGTACCTGTTGGTTGACCATTTGCAGGCGGGCGTAATCGGTGTTCATGCCTGTATTACCTGTAACATACGAAAACCTAAAAAAAAGCGGTCATTTATCGATTTTGGCGCGCGGCGTGAAACGGCATTTTATGACAGCCTGTTCGGAATTATGGTGAATCGCAGCAGCGGGGTATGCCTGCTGGGATATGCTTACCCGAAGATACGCCTTGAGTCCCTAAAAAAAGCAATCATAACAAATGATTCCCTGCAAACTGACTACCGGATGATCGGGCTCTGAATGACTTCCACGATCATATTTATCGTATTGGCAACGCTGACCCTGGTGGCGACCGGTGTGAGCCTGTACTTGTGGTCGTCACGCAGGAAAATACGAACGCGCATATCACGACTCAACGAAGAAACCCTTGATGCCTCGCGCGATGCGTCAGTCGGCCATCGACTGACGATTCCCGACGACCCGGTAACGGCGCAGATCGCCCACACCGTCAACCGGCTGTTTGACGCGCTCGGTGAACGCGATGAGAAAATCCAGGGACGCGACCGCCTGTTCCAGGATTTCGCACGTACATTGCCGGAAATCGTGCTTATCCACGACGAGAAAATTCTGCTGGCGAACGAGTCGGCCGCGAGCCTGGTCGGGCTTAACCCCCCGCAGTTGATCGGGCGTGAAATCGCGGATCTCGTGAAGCCGGCCTACCGTGCACTGTTTCGTAAGACCATAGCCAAGCGCCTTGCTGGAGAGGACGCGCCGCGCCGCATCGAGATGCAGCTCATCAATGGCAATCAGAACGGTCTGTGGGTAGAAGCGCAAAGCTCGACCATTGATTTCCTGGGGCACCGGGCGATCCTTACGATTGCCCGCGACGTAAGTCACCGCAAGAGCCTGGAAGTATCTCTGTCGCGCAGCAAACGCCAGGCACAATACACGCTGGAGTCGATCGCCGAGGGCATTATCACGACGGACAACGACGGGCGTATCGATTATATGAATCGTGCGGCCGAGACGTTGATAGGCGCCAATCGTGATGATGCATCCGGGCATCGCGTTGGCGAACTTTTTACGCTGGTCGACGATGCCGACCGCAGACCGCTCGGCGATCCTGTTGAACGATGCCTTGCCATGCGCCGCCGCGTAAATATGGGCCGGCGCGCAGTAATGGTCAGCATCGATGGCGAGCAGGAGCGCTCGGTCGAAATAACAGCGTCACCGGTGCGAGGCCCGAGCAACAGTATTTCCGGCACGGTCGTCGTATTCCACGATGTAAGTGAACTGCGCGGACTGACGCGGAAGATGTCTTACCAGGCAACCCATGATCCGCTGACGGGCCTGATCAATCGGCGTGAGTTCGAGCGACGCCTGGATGAAGCCATGGACGCCGCACATGCCGAAGAGGCAGTGCACATGTTGTTCTACATGGACCTTGATCGTTTCAAGGCCGTGAATGACAGCTGTGGTCACCTGGCGGGAGACAACATGCTTCGCGAGGTTGCCGCGTTGATCAAGGACCAGGTGCGCGACTCGGACTATGTTGGTCGCCTGGGCGGTGATGAATTTGGTGCCTTGCTTATCGGCTGCCCGATCGAGAAAGCACGGCAGATTGCTACCGACATCTGCAATGCGATCGCGGACTATCGTTTCGTCTGGAAAGACAAGATTTTCAATATCGGCATCTCGATCGGTCTCGTCGAGATCTCGCATGCGAGCGGCACGCTACAGGATGTCATGAGCGCCGCGGACTCGGCCTGCTACATGGCCAAGCAACAGGGCAGGGGGAAGGTCCATGTCTACTCCGCTCGCGACGAGGTCGTGGCACGCGAGCGCGGCGATATCCAGTGGTTGCGGCAGCTGCAGACGGCGCTGCACGAAGACAGTTTCGAGCTGGCTGTTCAACCAATTATTGCCATGCGCGGCAAGGCGGATTCCGGGCCCGCGGTGGAAGTATTGATCCGGCTCAACGACGGCCTCGGGCATGCGCCGGAATCAGCAGAATTTCTGCGCCCGGCGGAACGCTACCAGATGATGCCGCAAATCGACCGATGGGTGATCAACGCGACGCTGGCGGCGATTTCAGGCGGGGAAATCAAGTTACCCACGAACCGCAGTTGTGCCATCAACCTGTCGGGACAGACGCTTGGCGACGAGGCATTTCTGGGGTTTGTCGTCGATGCGCTGGACCGCTCCGGCGTAGCGCCGTCGTCGATCTGTTTCGAGGTAACCGAATCTGCAATATTGTCGAACGTTCAACACGCGCAGCGGTTCATCGAAGTACTGCATGGCATTGGCTGCGAATTTTCACTCGACGATTTCGGCAGCGGGCTTGGTTCGTTCTCGAGCCTGAAGCACCTGCCAATCGACTACCTGAAGATCGATGGCACGTACACGCGCAACCTGCAGACGGACCTCGTAAATCAGGAAATGGTCACGGCGATGATCAAACTCGCGCGAACCATGGAGTTCAAGATCGTTGCTGAACAGGTCGAGTATCAGGAAGACTTCGATTGGTTGCGTGATGTCGGCGTCGACTTCGTGCAAGGGCGTTTCATCGAGGCGCCGGCCCTGCTCGGTTCAGGCACTACAGGGACCTACAGGGTCATCAACCCCTAGCTGCGCGCCTGTTCGCGATCGCTTGCAGGTTGTCATGGCGGTGGCGGCCATCCAGGGACTCTGATCGAGCGACGAAGGTCGTGTCAACATCCGCTAATCAGAGTCTCGAAGTGAATTCGGCGTACAAAAAAAGCCGCTGGACGAATCCAGCGGCTTTCGTTCTCGTGTGTTCCAGCAGTGGTTTAGCCAACCAGTAGCGGCACAATCAGCAACGCAACGATGTTGATGATCTTGATCAGCGGGTTGATCGCGGGACCAGCGGTATCCTTATACGGATCGCCAACTGTGTCGCCCGTGACAGCGGCTTTGTGAGCGTCTGAGCCCTTGCCGCCGCAGTTGCCGTCTTCGATGTACTTCTTGGCATTATCCCATGCACCACCACCGGCGGTCATCGAGATCGCGACGAACAGGCCCGTTACGATCGTGCCCAGAAGCAGGCCACCGAGGGCCTCGACACCGAGCGTGAAGCCAACAATCAGCGGCACAGCGATCGGCAACAGCGAAGGAATGACCATTTCCTTGATCGCGGCCTTGGTCAGCAGGTCGACAGCACGGCTGTAATCCGGTTTGCCCGTGCCCTCCATAATGCCTTCGATTTCGCGGAACTGGCGCCGTACTTCTTCAACCACCGCACCGGCTGCGCGACCAACGGCTTCCATCGCCATGGCGCCAAACAGGTACGGTACAAGACCGCCTATAAACAGGCCGATGATGACGCGGTAATCGTTGAGCAGGAACGTGACGTCTTTGCCCGCGATCGCAAGCGCGTTGTTGTAGTCGGCAAACAGTACGAGGGCCGCAAGGCCGGCGGAACCGATTGCGTAACCCTTGGTTACCGCCTTGGTCGTATTGCCGACGGCGTCGAGCTGGTCCGTGATTTTGCGAACTTCCGGCGGGAGTTCTGCCATCTCGGCGATGCCACCGGCGTTATCCGTGATCGGGCCGAAAGCGTCGAGCGCAACGACAACGCCGGTCATCGACAACATGGCTGTCGCGGCAATAGCAATGTTATACAGGCCGCCCATTGGCACGCCTTCGGGCGCGAGCTGGAATGCGCCCCAGATGCTGGCGCAGACGGCCAGAACCGGAAGGGCTGTCGCCTTCATCGAGATGCCCAGGCCGGCGATGATATTGGTGGCGTCACCCGTGAGCGATGCATTGGCAATCGTCTTGACGGGTTTGAAGTCCGTGCCCGTGTAGTACTCGGTGATGACAACCATGGCCGCTGTGAGCGCCAGGCCGATCAGCGACGAGTAGAAGATGTTCATTGCAGCGCCGGTGTCGCCCAACATCATGTTCGTAATGAAGTAGAACGCGATGGCAGCCAGCAGGCCGGCGACGATCATACCCTTGTAGAGAGCACCCATGATCTTGCCGCCATCCGACGTCTTGACGAAGAACGTACCGATGATCGAGGCAACAATCGAAACAGCGCCGAGAACCAGGGGGTATACGATGGCCTGGGCGCCGTAGCTTGCCGCGACGAGGCTGCCAAGCAGCATCGTTGCGATAATCGTTACCGCATAGGTCTCGAACAGATCGGCGGCCATACCGGCGCAGTCACCCACGTTGTCGCCAACGTTATCGGCAATGACGCCCGGGTTGCGGGGATCGTCTTCGGGAATTCCAGCTTCGACTTTACCTACGAGGTCGGCGCCAACGTCGGCGCCCTTGGTGAAGATACCGCCACCGAGTCGCGCAAAAATCGAGATCAGTGAGCCACCAAATGCGAGGCCAACCAGTGCGTGGATCGCGTGGTCGGTTGTCGCGCCGCCGCTTAGCAGAATGAAGTAATAACCGGCAACGCCAAGCAGGCCCAGTCCAACAACGAGCATGCCCGTGATGGCGCCGCCCTTGAACGCGATGTTCAGGGCCGGGTTAACCCCCTTGGTGGCCGCTTCAGCCGTGCGTACGTTTGCGCGTACCGAAACAAACATGCCGAT
>JBFFOS010000005.1:0-32099 GCA_041574375.1 Woeseiaceae bacterium | reverse complement strand
GGGCAAGATCGATAGTTACGACAAGGCAGAGATTGAGGCCAAGGTTGGCATCGCCGAATTCACGCGCCTGTGTCGGGAGTCGGTCATGACCTACATCGGCGACTGGGAGAAGATGACCGAGCGCATGGGCTTCTGGGTAAACCTCGACGAGGCTTACTACACGCTCAACAATTCCTACATCGAGTCGGTCTGGAACCTGTTGCAGAATATCTGGGACAAGGACCTTATCTACAAAGGTTACAAGGTCGTTCCCTACGATCCGCGTATCGGTGCAACGCTGTCGTCGCACGAACTCGCGCTCGGCTACAAGGAAGTTGAGGATCCGTCGATCACGGTGCGTTTCAAGGTCGATGGGGAAGAGGACACCTACATCCTGGTGTGGACGACGACGCCGTGGACGCTGCCTTCGAACCTGGCGCTTGCCGTCGGTGAAGACATTGACTACAGCTATTGCAGGTCCGACGGGCAGACACTCATTCTCGCCGAGGCGCTTCGCGAGAGCGTGTTCCGCGACATCGAGCATGAGGTCGTAAAGACCGTCAAGGGCTCGGAACTCGCAGGCACCCGCTACGAACGCTTGTTTGATTACCTCGAGGTTGATGCAGAAAACGCGTTTACCGTGATGGCGGCTGACTTCGTCAGCACCGAGGATGGCACGGGCATCGTGCACACGGCACCGGCCTACGGTGTTGACGACCTGGCATTCGGCCAGGCGAACCGCCTGCCGGTCGTGCACGGGGTTGGTCTCGACGGAAATTTCGTGGACGCTGTAGAACCGGTCAAGGGAATGTTTTTCAAGGACGCGGATAAGATCCTCATCCGCATTCTGAAAGACCGCGGCCTGATGTTTCGCTCCGAGCGATACAAGCATAACTATCCATTTGGTTGGCGCACGGGCGATCCGATTCTTTACTACGCGAAGAACGCCTGGTACATCCAGACCTCGAAATTCGCCGAGCGTATGGCCGAGCTCAACCAGACGATTAACTGGGTTCCTGAACACATCAAAGACGGCCGCTTCGGTAACTGGCTCGAGAACAACATCGACTGGGCGCTGTCACGCGAGCGCTTCTGGGGTACGCCGCTGCCCGTGTGGACTGACGGCGAAAACTTTATGTGTGTCGGCTCGGTGGCCGAACTCGGGGAACTGACAGGCAGGGAACTGACGGAACTCGATCTGCATCGCCCGGCCGTCGATGAGGTCACGTTCGAAAAAGACGGCAAGACCTGGCAGCGCGTGCCGGAAGTCATCGACTGCTGGTTTGATTCGGGTGCCATGTCCTACGCCCAGTGGCACTACCCGTTCGAGAACGAAGACAAGTTCGAAAAGCACTTCCCGGCGGACTTTATTTGCGAGGCCATCGACCAGACCCGCGGCTGGTTCTATACGTTGCACGCAATTTCGACCCTGGTTTCCGACAGCGTGGCCTACAAGAACTGTATCTGCCTGAACCTGATCGTCGACAAAGACGGCAAGAAGATGTCGAAGTCGGTGGGCAACATTATCAATCCGTACGACGTATTCGACACGGTCGGTGCCGACGCGTTGCGCTGGTACTTCCTGGCCCGCCTGGCGCCCGACGCGCCCAAGCGCGTATCAGTCGATATCGTTGCCGACGTTGCCAGTTCCTTTATCAATACCTTCTGGAACACGTACGGTTTCTTCGTGCTCTACGCACGGCTCGACAAGGTTGACCTGACCAAAACGGTGCCGGTAGAGGAACGTCCTGAAATCGATCGCTGGGCGCTGGCGCTTTTGCATGAAACGGTCACGAAAGTCACCGGCGCGCTCGATCATTTCGACGCCAGGACGGCGGGTGAGGTGATCGAGTCATTCGTTGATCAGCTCAGCAACTGGTACGTCCGGCGCAACCGCCGCCGCTTCTGGAAGTCGACCGATCCGGTCGACAAGCAGGCGGCCTACCTGACGCTTTACGAATGCCTCAAGGGTGCTCACGAACTCATGGCACCATTCGTCCCGTTCCTGTCCGAAAACGTGTACCAGAACCTTGTGCGCTCGGTAGACCCGGATGCATTGCCGTCAGTACACATGGGTAACTGGCCCGAGGCTGATCCGGCGTGGAAGAATGACCAATTGCTGCACGATATCGGCGTCGTGCAAAAGGTCGTCGGTCTCGGTCGCGCCGCGCGCAGCCATTCGGGTGTGCGTACGCGCCAGCCGATCTCCAGGTTGTTGGTCCGTGCGCCAAATGATGCCGCCGCGGGTGCACTCGAGAGCCACAAGGACCAGATTCTCGAAGAACTGAACGTCAAGGACATCGAGTTCATCGCCAGGGATGCCGGTCTTGTCAGCTACAACATCAAGCCGAATTTGCCGAAGCTCGGCAAGCAGTATGGCAAGCTGGTGCCGCAGATTCGCCAGGCGCTCGTTGATGCGGATGGCGCTGAGATCGCCGGCGCTGCGGCGCGCGGCGAAGCGTTCGAAATTGAGGTTGCCGGCCAGACGATTCCGCTCAAGGGTGATGACATCCTGATCGAAACACATTCGGCCGAAGGTTATTCGTGTGAGGCGGATTCCGGTTACCTGACCGCACTGGATACCACGCTCAACGACGAGTTGATTGCCGAAGGTCTGGCGCGTGAGATCGTGCGTTCGGTTCAGGATGCGCGCAAGCAAGCCGGGCTCGAGGTCTCCGATCGCATCACGCTGGGTGTGTCTGGCTCTGACGCCGTCGAGAAAGCGCTCGAAGTCCATCGCGATTACGTAATGAACGAGACGCTCGCGACATCGTGGAAGACCGGGCAGTCTGGCGCCCGGTATACCGGGGATCGCGAGATGGGTGACGATTACTGGAAGATCGAGATCAGCCTTTAGAATTTTTCGTGGTACGATCCTCGAGCCAGGCACGTGGCTATTTGCGTTGCGAAGAAGAATAAAAGCCGGTTTTGGGGGGTCAAAACGTGCTGTTTAACTCACTCACGTTCGTGGTGTTTTTCGTGCTGGTACTTGCGTTGCACCACGCACCGCTCGGCTGGACGACAAAAAAAACCAACCTGCTGATAGCGAGTTACCTGTTTTACGCGGCATGGAATCCGCCGTTCGTCATCCTGTTGTGGATTTCGACGGTGATCGACTGGCACGTCGCAAAAAGGCTCTTTGTCGAGCAGGCAAAGAACCGGCGAAGAGCATTGCTGGCTGTCAGTGTGATCGTGAACCTCGGTCTGCTTGGCTACTTCAAGTACGGCGAGTTTCTGCTCGAGAACTTTATCGCGCTCGCCGCGATGGTTGGCGTCGAGTACCAGCCACCGGAATGGAACATCATTCTTCCCGTCGGTATTTCCTTCTACACGTTCCAGACGATGGCCTACTCGCTGGATGTGTATCTTCGCAGAGCTGAGCCGGCAAAGTCCTTCCTGGATTTCGCCCTGTTCGTCACGTTTTTCCCGCAACTCGTTGCCGGTCCGATTGTGCGTCCGACGCACCTGTTGCCGCAGTTTGCAGAGCCGCGTGTGGCTACTCCGAAGCAGCTCTACTGGGGACTGGGCTTGATCACGATCGGCCTGTTTCAAAAAATTGTCGTAGCTGACGGTTTGCTTGCGATGAGTGTCGACTCTGTTTTCGGGGCGAAAGAAATGCTGCATCCGCTGGACGCCTGGCTCGGTACGCTTGCGTTTTCCGGACAGATCTTCTCGGACTTTGCAGGTTATTCGACCACTGCGATAGGTGTGGCGCTGACATTGGGCTTCGGTCTGCCGGACAACTTCAGGTTTCCCTACGCCGCAATAGGCTTTTCCGATTTTTGGCGGCGCTGGCATATCTCGCTGTCCACGTGGCTGCGCGATTATCTGTACATCCCGCTGGGTGGGAATCGCAAAGGCAATCTCCGAACCTACGCCAACCTGCTGACGACGATGTTGCTCGGGGGCTTGTGGCACGGTGCCAGCTGGACTTTTGTTGTCTGGGGAGGGCTGCACGGCCTGTACCTGGCGGCAGAACGTTGGCTAAAGGCGCGCTTCGGCGGTGGCACACTGTGGGGCACACTGGGTGGCAAGATCTTCCTTGCAGTGCTCACCTATTTGCTTGTGAATATTACCTGGGTGTTTTTCCGCGCCGGGGACTTCGAGACAGCCTGGCGCATGATCGTCACCATGCTGACCTTCCGCACCGAGGGTGAGAAGGTCCTTTATACGGTCGAAATAATCCAGATCGTTGCGACTATCGGAGTGATGCTTGCTATTCACTGGCGCATGCGCGATCGCAAGTTGCATGAGGTAATCGAGCGTCTGCCCGGTTGGTTCGTCGGGGTCGCCTGGGGCGTACTGCTCACCCTAATCATCATCACGCAGGGAGGAAGCGATGCCTTCATTTACTTCCAGTTCTGATATCCAAGCCGCGCCGCAAAAGTACGGGCGACCGCTGCCGAGCAAGTCTTTGGGCATCGCCGCGTGGATCGGTGCAATCGTGATGGTCGTGCTCATGAGCGGCTGGGAAATCTACTGGCGCAGTGAAGGATCGGTTCCCTCCTATCGCAATAGCGAGGGTCTGTGGGCGATTCAACGCCGGCGCATCGACAATGGAGAAGGCGACAAGACGGTCATTGCCGGATCATCCCGCGCGTACTTCAATATGCAGCTTGATGTTTGGGAGCGCGAGTCGGGCGAACGACCGATTCAACTTGCGCTCGAGGGCACGAGCCCGGTCAAGCTGATGGAGGGTCTTGTCGAGGATGAGGACTTCACGGGAACGCTCTTGATCGGTGTAGCTCCGGGCCCGTTCTTCGGGGGTGGCGGCTATCGTGCCAAGGCGTTTCAACGCTATGAACAGGAATCGCCATCGCAGTGGCTTGGCCAGCAACTGTCGATGCTTGTTGAGCCGTATCTGGCTTTTTACCATCACGATTACAGTCTCTTTACGGTCATCAACAGGCAGGATCTGAAGAACCGCGAGGGAGTGGAATTCGAACCGGACGTGCGTCGCCTGGCGACGTACGGCAAGGATCGCGCGGCCCGGTTGTACTGGAAGGTCGAGCAAGACGCGGAGTACGCCAGGATTGCCCAGGAAATCTGGGCGGCCGGGTTTGTGCCGATTGAAGACAAGGAAGAAGAGGAACTGGATGAGTTCTATGAAAAACGTGCGGAGATAATTGAGCGCGCGATCGAAGCGACGAATGCGCTTCAGGAACGCGGTATCGAAGTGATTTTCTTCCAGAGCCCCGCCGAAGGACATTATGCAATTAGCGAGCCCATGTATCATCCGCGCGAAGAGACGTGGGATGTACTGATCGAAAAAACCGGCGCGATGGGTCTACATTGGCAGGATCATGAAGAAATGCAGGGCTACTGGTTGCCTGAGTGGTCGCATATGTCTGGTAGCGAGGCCGATCGGTTCACCCGGGCATTGCATCAACTGATTCAGCGCGAGCGAGCAAATCGCGACGGCGGAGAATAAGCATGGCGATGAAGATACTGGTTGCTGTCGATTTATCCGAGGCCACGCCGCGGGTGCTGCAGGTGACCGAGCGGGTTGCCCGGCAGTCATCCGGTGAGGTCCGGTTACTGCATGTCGCCGAGGCGGAACCTGATTTCATTGGCTATGACGCGGCTGGTCCGGATGTCGTGCGTGACCAGGTCGCAAAGGAGTTCCGGGACGAGCACAGAAGCATCCAGGCTTACGCGGAACAGCTGCGTGAGGCGGGTCTTGATACGAGTGCTCGCCTGATTCAGGGACCTATCGTCGAAACCGTGTTCAAGGAGGCGAAACGCTTCGAGGCCGACATGTTGATCGTTGGCAGCCACGGCTTTGGTGCGCTATACGATCTGCTGATCGGCAGCATCAGTCGTGGAATTCTGAAGGACACGGATATCCCCGTGCTGGTCGTACCGATTCGTGATCCAAGCCTGCGCCCCTAGAAGCTGCGCCGGGATTCCAGCAAAAACTGTACGTCGTCGATCGTGGGGTCGCCGTTAAGCGGAAACGCCACGTCTACGTGGATCACCTTGCGTGACGAACTGCGAGTCAGTGCCAGTCGCAGGCCGAATCCTACATCGGCCAGCCAGCTTTTGCGCTCCTCACCGACCGGACTCGGCCCCCATACGCGGCCGACGTCGGCGAACATTGCGGCGCCCACTCGAATCAGGCGAAACGGGTACCAATCGGTGAAATAGCGCTGCTCGACCGTGACCAGGAGCTTTGATTCGCCATTTTGGTAGCGTAAAGGATACCCGCGTAGCCCGGTGTCACCACCCAGCTGAACCGGGTTATCGAGATCGAGATTCTGGCCGGCTGTCGCCCTCAGGGAGGTAAAAAACAACCGCTTCTCTGACTGCGTTCGGTAATAACGCGCATTGACGCTCAGTTGTGCATTGGCGACTTCTCCTGACTCCAGCCTGCCCCGGATCGAACTGGACAAGAGAAGCGCATTCTTCTGCAGGGAGCCGAAACCGCGGCTGGCTCTCGCGAAGTAGATAAGCGCGTCACGATCTGCGCCGAACGAGTCATCCGACCAGCCAAGCGTCGCGGACACGTGCTTGCCCATCATGAAATCTTCGGTTCGGCTGATCTGGTCCCGGTTGGTCGACGTTTCGAACTGGTCCTCTACGAGTTCAAAACCAATGAAAGGGTAAACCAGCTTGCGGTTCTCAGGAATTGCAGCCGGTAATAACCCGTCAATGACGGGTTCGAAGCGCGTGTCGTCGTAGACGATACCGGCGGTCCATCGCCGCGCGTGGCTGCCCTGCAGACCTTTCGACCAGCCACCGAACGCCGAATAGTACTCCCGCTCCTGCCGGTATTCGGCTGCCTCTTCGCCCAGTTTGTACAAGGCCTCACGACGCTCGTCATCCCAGAGCTGAACACCGGCTGACCAGCGTGCGTCGAGTTCGTGAAATGGACGGACGGCGGATATTCCATTTGAGTGTCCGTCCGAGTTGTCCGCGTAGCGGATCACCGCAGACACCCAGCTATTGCCGACATGTTTGTCGGAAATCTCGAAAATAGTCTGGTCGCGGTCGACATCCTCGTCTCTCATAAATCGGACCCTGGTGCCGCTGCCGAGCAAGTTAGATTCGTCCAGACCAACCGTGGTGCTGTTTTCACCACCCTGCCGAGAAATCGAGAGCTCGGGCTGCAGCGACCACAGGTCGCGCGTTTTGACGGAGAGGTCGACTATGCCGTTCTCATAACGAACGGGTGTTATTTGTGCATCGAATAGATACTGGTTTTGTCGCAGGACGCGTTCTGATTCATCTGCAACGCGCTTGGAGTAGGCGTCACCGCTCTTGAAAAGCAACTGCTTGCGAATGACCTTGTCCTTGGTAACAACGTGGAAAAGGTTCGCGAGCCGATAAAAAGCGTTGTTTTCCGCCGGATCGTTGAGGTCAAACACATTGGCCTTGTCGAGCACGATATCGCCAATGATTGCGCCTTCCGCTTCCAGTTTGGCGGCATTGTAAGGATCGTCAGCGTATGAACTCGCCGCCCACAGGCCGCCGAGGGCGACGAAAGCGAACGCAAAACGACCAATTGTCGAGGCCTTGCAAGCCATTAATCGCAATCTAACACAACTGCAGTATGGCGTTGCGAAGGCCCTGGAATCGAGTAATCCGCGTTCAGGCGGTGCGGATTCCTTTGCAGCGCCTGCTGCAATTTGCGGTTTAGGTCACAGATTGATTTGTGAAATTGCACAACACTTGCGGCTACTCGGGTTTCCGCGGCGAGTAGCTTTTCTGCTGTGGGACGAATGGATTATGTAAAAATGGAGGGATCGAGAGATGTCTTGTCTCACCCGAACACTATTGATAATGCTGTTGGCTGTCGCCCCGCTGACAAATAGTCTGGCGCAGGACCTCACGGCCGGCGACATGAAGAGCCTCGACGGACAGGTCCAGGAAATCAAATCGGACGTCCTCGGAATTGCCTCCGAGTTGAGCAATCTCGAGGAAAGGCTGCTTTACCCCTCCAACACACAGGTGTCCGTCTTTGTTGCGTTGGCTGAGGAAGAAGATTTCCGGCTCGATTCGGTGCAGATCGAAATCAACGGCGAACTGGCGACGCACCATATTTACAGTTTCAAGGAACTCGAAGCACTGCAAAAGGGCGGTGTGCAGCGGATCTACACGGGCAACATGACGACGGGAGAGCATCAGCTCAACGTCACTATCATGGGCAAACTAAAGAGTGGCAAGGACTTCAGTGAGTCGGACAGTTTCGTGTTTTCCAAGGGAATCGAACCGAAGGCCCTTGGGCTGACACTGTCTGGTCCTGGAATTCAGGTTGGAAGCTGGTAGGCAATGCGCAGGTTATCGGCATCTGTAGTTGCGGTTTTGCTGGGCGCCTCCCTTGGGGCGAGTCCTGCTCAATGTGATGAACTGAAAGACCTGCACTTTGGCGAGGCACTCTACTATGCACACCAGTCCGACTACTTCTCAGCCCTTGAGCGGCTCGATTCGGAAGTGATTCAGCATGCTGAGCTCGACCAGCCCGAGCTTGGCACGCTGCAATACCACATCAATGATGCGGAGTTTTCGCTCGGCGATTTCGAGCTTCGCTACCGTATGCATCACCGTGCCGGCCGGGCAATAACGGCCGTACTTGAAGGTGCAGTTGACGAAAGAGTCCGCAACGATGCCGCCTACCGCCTGGCACGGATTCACTTCCAGAAAAACCAGATTGATGACGCCATGCGGGCACTCAATCGAATCGATGGTGAAGTCCCGAAGCCGATTCGTGACGACGTCGAATTTCTCCGCGCCAACATCTACCTGGCGCTGGACAAGCCCGAAGAGGCGATGAAAGCCTTTGAAAGGCTTCAGGATTCAGATAGTTACGGTGGATTCGCTGCGTACAACCTGGGGATCGCGTACCTGCAGGACGGGCAACGTTCGCTGGCACTCGAGCAGCTTGATCGGGCGGGGCAGATCACGACCGATGATCCTGCCGAACTCGCGATCAGGGACAAGTCCAATCTTGTCGCGGGCACAATCTACCTGGAGAGCGGCGAGCAGGAACGGGCCTTGCCCTATCTGAATCGCGTGCGCCTCGATGGCCCGTTCTCGAACCAGGCTTTGCTCAGTGCAGGCTGGGCAAGCATGGCGACCGAGCAGTTCGATCGTGCGGTCGTGCCATGGAGCATTCTGGTTGAACGCGAGGTCACGGATCGTGCCACGCAAGAGGCAATGCTTGCGCTGCCGTACGCGTACGGCAAGCTCGACATTCACGGTCGCGCCGCTGTCTATTACGGTCGGGCGCTCGACGCCTTCGGCGCGGAAGTGGACAAGCTGAACAAGTCGATCGACAGCATCAGGGAAGGCAAGTTTCTCGAGGCGCTGATTCGCGAGGAAATTCGCAAGAGCGAGGACTGGGTTATTCGCCTGCGTTCGCTGCCTGAAACGCCCGAAACGTATTACATGATGGAGCTGCTCGCTTCGCATGATTTCCAGACCGGCCTGCAAAACTACCTGGATCTTGCCGACCTGCGCCGCAAGCTGCTTGCCTGGGAAGCCAGCTTCGACTCTTTTGACGAGATGGTAGCGATTCGTCAAGAACACTATGAACCACTGCTTCCCGATGTAGACACCTATTTTCGTGAGCTCGATTCGAAATTGCGCCTGCGTCGCGAGCAGCACATGATGCTTGTGAAGCGCCGCGATGACCTGCTCACAACGCCGCGCCCCGAGTTTCTTGCAACACCCGAGGAGCAGGCAGTTCTGAAGCGCATCGAGTACATCGAGTCACAGATGGCGAACGCCGACATCGCCTTCAGCGATAGCTTTGCGGCACGCCTGAAACGGCTTAAAGGCAGACTGACGTGGACGCTCGAAACCGAGTACCACGCCCGCCTCACCGAGTTCGATCGCAATCTGCGCAGCCTCGATGAGGCCATGGCCGTAGCCCAGGCGGAATACGATCAGTACGTCCGCTCGCGTCAGGCGGCAACCCATAGCTACGTCGGTTATGAGGCACCGATCGAGCGCCTGCGCACAAAGGCTCGTGAATCGGTATCAAAGGTGGAGCTGTTGATGGCACGCCAGGGACGCTCGCTCGAGGTGGTCGCCATTGAAGAGCTGATGGCGCGTCGCTCTCATCTCGAGAACTACGGAGATAAGGCAAGATTTGCGCTTGCTGATAGCTATGACCGCGCGACGCAAGCGCAGGCTAAGGTGAACGGCGAATGATGAAACGTCACGCGCTTATCATTGCACTCGCATCGACCGGGCTTTTCGCCTGTGCGACCACCAGCGAGAACGGCACACTCTCAGAGCTGCAGCAGGTGCGGCCGGACGTGAAGGATGTCTACCTCGAAGACAGTCTCGAGCGCGCCGCACAAAGCTACCGCCGTTATCTCGAGGAGACCTCGGAGAGCGCGCGCACGCCGGAGGCGATGCGTCGCCTCGCTGATCTGCAGGTTGAACAGGCCTATGGTGTTCTCGGCAGCGGTGAAATTGTCGAGATGGCTGCTCCGGATGCAGCGAGCGAAATCGAGACAATCGCAACGGCCAGCTCCGCGCCGAAGCACTCCGAAGCAACGGAATCCGAGCTGGAATTCGAACGGCGTGCCACGCAGCGGGATGCGTTGCTAACCGCCGATGTGGACCGCGATACGGAGTTCTTCGGCGAGCAGGGCGAACCCATTCCGGCTGGGCCGCGCGAAGCAATCGAGACCTACAAGAAGATTCTCGAGACGTATCCAAACTATGAGCGCAATGACAAGGTCCTGTACCAGATGTCGCGGGCTTATGATGAAATAGGGCAACCCGACGAAGCGATGGAGGTCATGGATCGACTGGTCGTTCGTTATCCTTACTCCAAGTATGTCGACGAGGTTCAATTCCGCCGAGGAGAGTACTTCTTCATCCGCAAGCAGTACCTGGATGCGGAAGACGCCTATGGCTCTATCGTCAAGATGGGCTCAACGTCAGCGTATTACGAGCTCGCGCTGTACAAGCAGGGGTGGTCGCTATACAAGCAGGAATTCTACGAGGAGGCCCTGCACAACTACGTGGCACTACTCGATTACAGAAATTCGATTGGCTACGACTTCGATCAGAATTTCGAGGAGAATGACGAGCATCGCATAGCGGATACCTTCCGCGTGATCAGCCTGAGTTTCTCGAACCTCGGTGATCCGGAAGTCGTTAACGAATACTTCGCGGCTAGTGGGCACCGTACTTATGCGGACAAAATTTACGGCAACCTGGGCGAATTCTATTTCGACAAGCTCCGGTACGACGATGCCACCTCCGTCTACAAGTCATTCATCGCCCTGAATCCGTTTCATTCAGTATCTCCACATTTCGGCATGCGCATTATCGAGATCTACGGTGAGGCGGGATTTCCATTGCTCGTCGTTGAGTCGAAAAGAGAGTTCGCGACGACTTACGCCCTTGATGCGGAATACTGGCAGCATTTCGACGTGCAGGAATCGCCGGACGTCATCGCTTTTCTCAAGACAAACCTGACCGATCTCGCAGGGCATTATCACGCGTTGTACCAGGATGAAAACCTGGTTGATGATCAAGGCGGTAATTTCAGCGAGGCGCAACGCTGGTACAGGCAGTTGCTGGCTTCCTTCCCGACAGATCCCGAGACACCGCAGGTTAATTACCAGCTTGCCGACCTGTTGCTCGAGAACGAAGACTTCGATGAAGCAGCGAGAGAGTACGAGCGCACGGCCTATGACTATGCCGATCACGAAAAGGCATCTGCGGCTGGTTATGCGGCAGTCTACGCGTACCGTAAGAGCCTGGAGGTTGCGACGGGAGCGCGGCAACGCGAAGTCAAGATGCTGACGGCCGAAAGCTCACTGAGATTCGCAGATACATTCGTTTCGCACGAGCAGGCACCGATGGTTCTCGCCGCGGCCGCAGACGACCTTTACGAAATGAAAGACTTCGCGCTGGCGATTGAGTCCGCACACAAGCTGATCGATCGCTATCCGGGAACGGAGGAGGCCCTGCTGCGCTCGGCCTGGGCCGTAATCGCGCACTCGTCGATTGATATCACGGAATACCAAGATGCCGAGCATGCGTACACGAATGTTCTGGCATTAACGCCGCCCGATGACGAATCTCGCGCTGCGATTATCGACGGTCTGGCCGCGTCCATCTACAAACAGGCGGAGCAGGCAAACCTGCTCGAGGATTACCGGGCCGCTGCGAATCACTTTCTGAGGATCAAGGATGTGGCGCCAACTTCGAATATTCGCGCTGCCGCCGAATACGATGCTGCTGCTGCACTAATGAAGCTGCAGGATTGGGAGATGTCAGCCCGTGTGCTGGAAGATTTCCGGGTAGACAATCCGGATCATGAGCTCAATGCCGATGCAACGAAACAGCTTGCTTTCGTTTATCACGAAAATGGTCAGGTCGAACGTGCGGCAAGAGAACACGAAAGAATTTCGCTTGAGGCTACAGACCCCGAGCTGAAGCGAGAGGCGCTGCTTACGGCCGGCGAACTTTACGACAAGGTCGACGCAGTGGAAGACGCAATACGCGTGTATGAGATCTACGTGGCGGACTACCCGCTTCCCATGGATATCGCCATGGAAACACGTTCGCGTCTCGCCGAGATATTCAAGCTGCGACTCGACTACAACCGCTACTACGAAGAGCTTGGCGATATCGTTGCCGCTGATGGTGAGGCCGGTATCGAGCGTACTGATCGAAGCCGCTATCTCGCGTCGAAAGCAGCACTGGTGCTTGCAGAGCGTACCTACGAGCGATTTGCAGATCTGCAGCTGACACAACCGTTCGAGGAGAGTCTGAGCGAAAAGCAGAACCGCATGGATGTTGCGACTGCGGCATTCGAAGCGCTCGTTAGTTACGAGGTCGCGGACGTCACATCGGCGGCGACCTATTACATTGCCCGGATATACCTGGATTTCAGCGTGGCGCTCCTGGAATCGGAGCGACCGGCCGGCCTCAGCGAAGCTGAAAAAGTCGACTATGAAATGGTTCTGGAGGAAGAGGCGTTTCCGTTTGAAGAGCGTGCGATCGAAATTCACGAAGAGAACTTCGAACTGCTTGCCGCGGGCACCTACAACGAGTGGGTGCAGCAGAGCCTCGATGAGCTGGCGGCACTCATGCCGGGGCGCTATGCGAAGAACGAGACCAGCGAGGGCCATCTTGGGTCGATCGACTCGTACGCCTATCGCATGCCCATAGTTCCCGAAGTCGCGGTGGCCCCAGGCGCGGCCGCCGAGTCGCCTGACGGCTTCGTCAGCAGCCAGGAGCCCTGATAATGATCAATTTTTATTCTCATAAACAGTGGCTTGTGCGCGCGTCGATCCTGATCCTGGCGACGGTGCTCAGTGCCTGTGCGACAACCGGTAACACGTCGCGGCCAGCCGCGAAAATCGCGGTACAGGATGAAGTCGGCTTTACGATCACCGAAGCCGTACCGGTCGACAACAATGTCAGGACGGAGTACGTCGAGGCGTTGGGTCATCTCGAACGCGCACAGCATGAAGAGGGGTTGGCAATGTTGCAGAACGTCGCCAGAAATGCTCCCGACCTTAGCGCACCGAGGATCGAGATGGGAATTGCTTACCATGCGATTGGCGACCTGGATGCGGCAGAAGAAAACCTGTTGGCTGCGCTGCAGCTCAATCCCGATCATCCGATTGCCCATAATGAGCTCGGCATCGTGTATCGCAAGACTGGCCGGTTTTCAGAGGCGCGCAGAAGCTATGAAACTGCGCTTGCAGTTTATCCCGGATACCATCACGCACGGCGAAATCTCGGCATCTTATGCGACCTTTATCTTGCGGATCTGGATTGCGCGCTGGAGAACTACGAGGCGTATATGAAGACAGTTCCCGGGGACGATCAGGCAGCAATGTGGATTGCTGATATTCGCGGCCGGCTGGGCCAATAGGAGGCAATATGCACGCGAAATTCATGACATTGGCGGCCTTCCTGCTGTTTCTCTCGCCGCTCGTGCTCGCCGAGGAATCCGAGGATACCGAGGCGACTAACGCCCAAACCCCTCCGGCAGCAGACAGCACTGACCGCAGCGACGAGCCATCATCCGGACCAAGAAAACTGTCAGGCATGTCGGTGCTCGGCAACGAAGAAGCACCAAAGTCCCTGGTCATAATTCCGTGGAAATCGTCTGAGCTTGGCGACGACATCAGTCTCTCCGACACACTTGATGATCGCGCTCGTCCGGTCGACAAGGAAGTCTTCATGCGCGAGTTGAATTTCTACGAAATACGCGCTGGCGAATAATCTCGCACGGCTGAACCGGCAACTTTCGAACAATAAATTCCCGATACTCGCGCGTTCGCGTGAGGCAGTTCATAACTCTGCAATCAAACTTAATCCAACGTGTCCGAATGTGCGCTTCGTCACATTCAACAGAGTGATCCCCGTCTAGAGTTTCACCTACTCGCGGGTGAACCCGAGATATTAAGTTAAAGAGGATTTCGAAATGGATTTTTTCTACTCAATAGTGGGCTTCTTCGCAACGGGCGGCGTATTCATGTACCCGATACTGCTGGTATTCGCTTTCGGTGTCGCAATTGCGGTCGAGCGTTACATTACGTTGTCGAAGGTTACTAACAAAAACCAGGATGTCTGGGCGAAAGTGCAGCCTTTGCTGACGAACGGCGAATTCGACGAAGCTCGCGAAATGACGAGCAATGACGAATCCACCATTTCTCAGGTCCTGAATATGGGGCTGTCGTTGCAGGGTGCGGTTCGACGTCGCGAAGACATCGAGATCGCAATGGAAGAAAGTATGATGGACATCGTGCCGCGTCTCGAGAAAAGGACGCCGTATGTCGCCCTCGCTTCCAGTATTGCTACCTTGCTGGGCCTGCTCGGTACGATCATGGGCCTGATCCAGGCGTTCACGGCCGTAGCCAACGCTAACCCGGCAGAAAAAGCAGATCTGCTGTCAGCCAGTATTTCGGTCGCCATGAACACCACGGCTTTCGGACTCATGGTGGCTATCCCGTTGCTGGTCGTTCACGCCATTCTGACCAGTAAGACAGGCGATATCGTAGACAGCCTTGAGATGGCGACGGTGAAAGCGTTGAACGTCTTCTCCAGAAGGGCCAAGCGCGTAGCAGAGGCCTGAGCGTCGTGGCCAGAAAACATCACTACAAGCGCCGCACCAAAGCTGACGCGCACGAGATCGACGTAACCACCTTTCTTAACCTGATGGTGGTGCTGGTCCCGTTCCTGCTGATAACGGCCGTATTTTCGCGACTGACTATTGTTGAGCTGGATCTGCCGAGCGCGGCATCCGGACCGAACAACACGCCGGACACGTTTCGTGTGGAGGTGGTCGTGCGGGAAGAAGGTATAGAGATCAGTAACGGATCGGCGGTCATCGCGACGATTCCGAAGAAAGAAGACGAATTCGATCTGGAAACGCTCTCGGACTTCATGGTGATGCTGAAGCGGCAATACCCTTCGCATGACGCGGCGTCCGTGTTGATGGAACCACAGATTCCATACGACTACCTGATCCAGGTCATGGATGTCGTGAGGAGTGTCGAGCTGCCAGTGCAGGGCCAGGAAGCGCCCGACGTGCAGGCAGCTGTCGACGCCGATGAAGTGGTCGATGGTCAGGAAGTTGTTGACGGTCAGGAGCAGATGCAGTTGTACGCGCTGTTTTCCGAGATTTCCGTTGGAGATGCACCGTGAGAAATTCTCGCCGAATAAAACGCATGTCACGCAACCGGGTGAAAATTACGAAGATGAACCTGACGTCCCTGATGGACGTGTTTACCATCCTCGTTTTCTTCCTGCTCGTGAATTCCGGCTCTGTCGAAATCCTCGAGGCGCCAAAAAACGTCTTGTTGCCGGAATCCAAGGTCGAATCGAAACCCCGCGAGACCGTAGTCATTTCCGTTAGCCCGGAGGAGATCATGGTGCAGGGGCAGCTTGTAGCGATGGTTGCGGACCTCATGGAGGGACAGCCGGGTGCGATTGATCCAATTACTGCGCGCCTGTCGCAACTCAAGAACAACATAGTTGGTCCCAATACGCGGGTAGTGGCTGCCAGCCAGGAAGTCACGATCCTGGCAGACCGGTCCGTACCGTTCGCCGTGGTCAAGAAAATCATGTCGACTTGTACCGGCGAGGGATTTGAGAACGTGTCTCTGGCAGTAATTCAAAAACCGTCGCAGATGGCCGCGAACTAGCTGTCACCACAGGGATGAAGGTGGAATTGTGAATCCAGAGTTTTCGGAAAAAGAACAGTCGATACGCGAACAGGTTGAAAAATCTGAATTCGTGCTCAGCGACTTGAACCGTGAGCTTCAGGGCTTCGAAGAGAAGCTGGAGAAACTGGCCAGTCTTGATCAGCAATACGTCTTGCTGGGTGAGGCATGTCGCTCACTTGAACAGCTCGACAGTCTGGGCGCCACGCATCTGTTTTGGGATGATCGGCTCAGTCCGGATGATTCGGCGCAACGCGTCAGTGATGCGCGCAGCAAGATCGACAAACACTGCGAAGAAATCGTACGCGTCGAGAAACAACGCTATGCGCTAATCGAAAAGATCGGGGCTCAGAACCTGACGCTGGACTGCCTGCACTACGACCTCACCGATCTCATGGCACTCGAAGAGGAGCGCCAGAACGAGTGGCGCGTCGAACGAGAGTCGGCCGAGGTGCCACAGTATGAGCAGGTCATGCCTTGGTCGAGGGGTTACGAAGAAGACCAGCGATTCCGCAAGTCACTCGGTATGTCGGTGGCTGCTTCGATTGCCCTGGCGATACTCTTCAGTACCGTGGCGTTGCCGATCATCGATCGCAGCACCGAGATCGTCGTGCCCGAGCGGGTTGCGAAGCTGGTGCAGGAAATACCGAAGCCGAGGGAACCGGAACCCGTCATAGAGCAACCGTTGCCGGAAGAGGAAATACCCGAGCCCGAAGAGAAGCTTGTTGAAGAGCTTCCCGACAAGATCGTACCTGAGGTTCCCGAGGAACCAGCCCTGGCTGCGGCCGAAAAGCCCGATACCAAGGAGCAGGTCAAGACCAAAGGCATTCTCGCGTTTCGCGACAGTTTTGCGAACCGCGCATCCATACGTCCCACGGCTAGTCTCGGGTCGCAGGCACGCATCAGCAACGCCGGTGAAAACGCCGTCGGTCGCCCGTCACGATCCATGGTTAGCACGAATGCGCCTGGGTCCAGTGGTGGCATCAACCTGGCCGATATCAGTCGTGATGTCGGAGGTGGCGGAGGTGGCGGCATGGAAGGCGTCGCCGTCAGCCGCGTAGCCAGCTCAATTGGCGGCGGTGGAGGCACAGGCGACCGGCCGACAGCAGGGGGCGGCGCAATGGCCGGGCGTACCGACGAAGAAATCCAGATCGTGTTCGATCGCTACAAGGCATCGCTGTATCGACTTTATAACCGCGAGCTTCGCAAGGATCCGACACTGCGTGGGCAGATGGTCATTCGGTTGACTATCGAGCCGGACGGCACCGTTTCGATGTGCGAGCTGCAATCCACGGACATGAATTCCGAGTTGCTGTCACAGCAGGTGGTGGGCCGCATCGGCACGTTTAACTTCGGCGCCAAGGAAGATATCGCTGCCGTAACGATCATTTACCCAATCGACTTCCTGCCTGCGGCTTGATTCACGGACGTTATGTCCACGAATTCAGAAGGCAGCGGAAACTGTAAAGACTAGATGGAACCAGTTAACACAAACAGAGCAGGGACGCGCGGCGGCAAGTTGATTGCCCGGTTGTTTGCGGTCGTCTGCCTGTTGGGCATGGCGGCAACGGCGCAGGGCCAGGCCGTCGATTGCTCCGAATTCCCAAACGCCACGATCGACGGATTTGTTAATCCGGATCCGCCGTCGAACATCAACATTGACACGACCTGCCGGGTTCTCAATTTCCCTGCGAGTAATCCGCTGACGACCAACTTCGCGTTCTTCACCAGTCCGGGACAGAACGACGAGCGCTGGTTGGTCGTTTTCGACAACGTTGTGCATACGGGCCAGATGGCCTGTAACGCAGTCGCCGGCCACAAGATCTGGTTCACGAACGGTTCATCGACCACGATCCAGGAAGGATGCCAGAATTACCTGATCCCGGTTGAGAAGATAGATAAGCGTAACCCGCCCGGCACGACGACGGCTGCAATTGGTGTTCCATTCACCTACACGCTGACGATACCGGTGCTGTTCGATCCTGCAATAGACCCCAACACGGGCGACGCCACCGGCGTAATCGACTGGCAGGGTTCGGTTAATGATCTGCACAGCATCATACTTACTGACGACCTGAATGCGACCGGCGTGGATCTCACGTACTTGAGTCACACGATGTATTGGAGAGACTCCGGCACCCCGGTGAGCCATACGTTTACCAACAATGGCGGACAGCTCCGCTACGTTCTCGATCCGATTATTCCGGCAACGGAACAAATCGTCATCGAACTTACTGTCGTGCTTGAGGATACGCCCTTGAATGCGCCGGGGACCCAGTTCGTCAACACCGCGAAGTGGAGCTTTGGGCGGCTGATTGACGGCGAATTTTTCGAGCCACTACCCGGTGAGTGGGGCATTACCCAACCGCTGACAATTGCGGCACCGGAACTCGTGATGACGAAGACCGGCCCGGCGACGCTCAACCGCACGCTTAACCTCGGCGAGTGGGGCGAGTTCGGGCTCGATGTACAGAACATCGGTCTGAGCGATGCCTGGGATATCACGATCCGGGACCTGCTGCCGAATGGACCGACTGGCGGCATGTGTAATGTCACACCGGAAATCCTCAGTGCACAGGTATTTGCCGCGGACGGCACCACGCCGGTACCTGGCAAAGGACCGCTCACCGAAGGGGTCGACTACGCGCTGGATTACAGCGGTGCTCCCGGCTGCGAGCTGACGCTCACGCTGTTGACCGACCAAGGCGTGATTGCTGCGGGCGAACGACTGATCATCTCGTATCAGACGCAGCTGGATTCCGACAGCCAGGATGGCGCGCTGCTGACGAATATCGCGGGTGTTACGCGGTGGTTCAACGGTGATGCGAGCAATGTCGATCGCATTGCTTTCAATCGCACGTTGACCGACGGTACACCGGGGACGCTCGATCACGAAGACGAGCACACGGTTGAAGTAGGCCTCTTTGGCTGGTTCTTTGAGAAGACGGTCGAGAACCTGACGACGGGCGATTACCCGGCGACGATAGCCTCACCGGGCGATGTTCTACGGTACTCGCTCCGTCTGCAGACGACAGACGGCGCGCTGAGTAACTTCCAGTTTCTTGATGATCTGGGTGCCCTGAATTCCAGCGCAACTTTCGAACCGGGAACGCTGACCCTTGTTGCCGGGACCGTTCCTGCCGGTGCCAATACGTCTGGCACCGACCCCTTCGGTGGCAGCAACGGTGATGGCCTCGTCGATGTTGGCAGTCTCGACTTGCCGGCCTCGAGTGAGGTTACGATCCAGTACGACGTAACCATCGCGTCGAACGTTATCGACGGGACGGTCATTACCAACCAGGCGGGGCTGTATGGACCTGCTTGGCTGGCTGACAGTGACGACCCGTTTGTCAACGGGCAGGCTGATCCTACTGTTCAGGGCGATGAAGACCCGACACGAGTCCTGATCGAAGCCGAACCGCCGCAGCCGCTGACCAAGGCGAATACCCAGTCGACGGCGACGATCGGGGAAGAGTTCAGCTACCTGGTTACGGTGCCTTCGGTCGCGCACACAGCTGACATTTACGACGTTCGTATCATTGATGACCTGACCGCATCGGCTGCTGACCTGCAGTTTGTGGATGCAACATTCGTATCCGGCAACGGCAACCTGGTCAATTCGGGCAGCGACACGAATCTCGTCATCGAAGGTAATGGCAACGGCATCGATATTCCGGCTGGTGAACAGGCCGTCATCGAGATCACGGTGCGCCTGCTCGATACGAGCACCAATGTAGCTGGTTTGGCATTCACAAATACTGCCGCATACACCTACAACCTGGTCAACAATGACGCAGGTACGCAGCGACTTGGTGACCCGGGTACGACGCAGCCCATGACCATTGTCGAGCCGGACCTGACGCTTGAAAAGACAGGTCCGTTGCGGACGCGGCAGGGTGTTCCCGCGACATTCACACTGAATGTTCACAACGCCGGCGATTCACTGGCGTGGAACGTTACGATAGACGATCTGCTGCCGAACCTGGCCGACGGCGGTATGTGCGATGCTGCGCCGCAGAACATCACGGCACAGGTTTTCGAGGCCGACGGCGTGACGCCTGTATCAGGCCCGCTCGTCGAAGGAACCGATTTCACGGCAACGTTCGCTGGTGATCCGGTTTGTACGATGACCTTGTCGATGCTGACCAGCGCGACGGGAATCGGTGTCGACCAGCGACTCATCGTCAACTATGACGCTGAACTCGATGCGGGCAGTCTCGAGAACACGGCCTTGACCAACGTTGCGGGTGCAACTGAATGGTTTGGCCTCGATGTGTCGGACGCAGCGCTGCAGCCCTATGCCCGGACCTACACGCGCGTGATTACCGATGGCACGGTCGGCATACTCGATCACGAGGACGCACATACAACCGCAGTCTTCACGCCGACACTGATCTTCGAAAAATATCCCGTCAACGTGACAACGGGCGACAACCCGGCCGCAACAGCAACACCCGGCGACACGATTCGCTATGTGTTGTACGTCGAGAATGCTGGCGATACGCTGATCGACAATTTCAGTATTGTTGACGAACTCGACAACCTGAACGGGCTGCCGGCGTTCCAGGCGGGGACGCTCAACGTTGTTTCCATTCCGGATGGCGCGGACGCAAGCAGCTCGGATCCGAATGGTGGGGCGAGTGGCACAGGCTTGCTCGATGTTCGCGATCTGAGTCTCAACGGCCTCGGAGACAGCCTCCAGGTAGAGTTCGAAGTCGTTCTTGCGCCCGTCATTGCCAACGATACGATTGTGCTCAACCAGTCCACGGCGATGTACTCCGGTTTTGCTATCGCCCTCAGTGACGACCCGAATATCGATGGTGCAGCCGACCCGAACGTTGACGGGGATGAGAATCCGACCGAACTGCTGATCCAGTCCGCACCCTATTTCGATGTCGACAAGGTATCCAGTTACCTGACCGGGGACCCGAGTGTCCTGCTGGCGGGCGAGACGCTGCGTTACACGATTACGGTGCAGAACACTGGAACCGATAATGCCATTAACGTTGAACTTGCCGACCAGGTGCCTGCAAACACGACTTACGTCGCAGGCAGCACGACGCTCAACGGTGCTGCCGTGCCGGATTCGGCAAATGGTGGTTCGCCGCTGATCGACGGCATACTGATTAATGCGCCCGAAGACCCGACACCGGGTGTCCTGAACACAGGCATGGCGGATAACATCGCAACGATTACGTTCGATGTCGTTGTCTACCCGAATGTGCCCGATGGCACGATCATTTCAAACCAGGCATTCGTCAGCGCGGTCGACGTTAACCTTGCCGATGTGCCGTCGGATGATCCGCGCACCGACGTGCCCGATGATCCGACGCGCGATGTCGTGGGCAACTTCCCACTGCTGTTCGCCGAAAAATCCGCAGCCCTGCAAGTAGATAACGGCTCGCCAGGCATCGTGGATCCTCTTGACGTTATTCGCTACACGATTACCGTTTACAACAACGGCAGCGTCCCGGCGACGATGGTTGAGCTGTTCGACAACGTGCCGGCTGATGTGACCTATGTTGCCGATTCAACAACCCTGAACGGACTGCCGGTCGGGCAGCCCGACGGTGGCGTGTTCCCGCTGGAAGCGCGACTGCCGATCAGTTCTGCGGATCTCACGCCACCACTGCCTGGTGTCGATGAAGGCGTCCTGTCGCCTGGCGAATCAGCTGTCGTTCAGTTCGACATGCAGGTCAATGACGCCACGCCGCGTGGCACGCTGATCACCAACCAGGCAACTGTGTACAGTGATGAGGTCGAAAACCTGCTGACCGACGGGGACGGTAACCCGACAACCGGTCCGGAGCCCACCGTCGTTGTCGTCGGTGACGCTCAGCTTGTGACAATCGCCAAGGAAGTCTCGGTCGTCGATGGCGGCCCGGCGATTCCGGGCGCCACGCTCGAATACGTTGTCACCGTGCAGAACGTCGGCACCGTTCCGGCCTTGTACGTCACGCTTCGGGACGATCTCGAGGAGGTCAGCCCGGGCTACCTGGCCTACGTCGACCAATCAGCGACCCTGAACGGGCTGACGGCCGGCGTGGCTGTAGATGCCACCAATACGGTCATCACGGCGGACTATTTCACGGAATATGGCGCGCTTCCTCCCGGGGAATTTGCAGTATTGCGCTTCCGCGCGGTCATTGCGCCAACCCTCGTGGAAGGCACGACGATCGTGAACACCGGCCGAGTCTACTGGGACGACCCACAGCAGCAGGCCGAGGCGACTGTCATGATCGACGTGGGCGCGATGCCTGATGCGGGCATGCTCAGTGGGTACGTCTGGCATGATGCGGACCATGACGATGTGCCCGGTGGGCTGGAAACACCGCTTGCGGGATGGGCCGTAGAGCTGTTGCTCAACGATCAACCTGTTCGCGCGATGATCACTGACGTCGACGGTTACTACCTGTTCACCAACGTGACTCCAAACTACACGGCCGGAGAGTTCTACTCGCTGCGCTTCAGTGCGCCAGGTGCCGGGGCCACGACGGCTGTGATGGGCGATACCGATTCCGATTTTACGGACGGTCCTCAGCGCATCGACGAAATCGATGTCCAGGAAGGCAGCAATCTCCTGGCCCTGAACATGCCGGTCGATCCGAACGGCGTTATTTATGACTCGATTACGCGCGGTCCGGTAAGCGGTGCGACGGTTACTTTGCTCGATGCCCGCAACAGCGCGCCGCTGCCGAGCAGCTGCTTTGATGATCCGAATCAACAGGGCCAGATAACGGTACCGAACGGCTACTACAAGTTCGATATCAACTTCTCCGATCCGGCCTGCCAGAGTGGCAACAGCGTACTGCTCCAGGTAACCGCCCCGGACTCGGTTTACGTTCCGGGTGTATCGCAGATGATACCGCCGACGTCGGATCTCTCGACGCTGCCATTCGATGTTCCTGGTTGTCCTGGCTCGGCGAACGATGCGGTTCTGACGACGGCGCAGCATTGCGAGGCACAGGTCTCCGAGTTTGCGCCGGCTGCGACGGTGCCGGCACAAAGTCCAGGTACCGCTTACCACCTGTTGCTGCGTGTCGATGGCACACAACCGCCGGGAACGAGCCAGTTGTTCAACAACCACGTACCACTGGATCCGCGTCTGGACGGCGCAGTGGCCGTAACCAAGACGACGCCGATGCTCAACGTCACGCGTGGCCAGTTGGTGCCGTACGTAATCACGGTAAGCAATTCGTTTGGCGCGGACCTGCGGGACGTAGTCGTTGTCGACCGTTTCCCGACCGGATTCCGCTATATCGAAGGCTCGGCGCGCTTCGATGGCGTGGAAAACGAGCCGGTCATCAGCGGTAACGAGCTCGTTTGGTCGGATATTCTGCTTACCACCGACGGGACGCATGAAATCAAGCTGCTGCTCGCAGTTGGCGCCGGCGTTACCGAGGGTGAGTTCGTCAATCGTGCGCAAGCCATGAATGAGATTACGGGATCCGTAATGTCCGCGGAGGCGACGGCGACCGTTCGCATCGTCCCGGACCCGACGTTTGACTGCACCGATGTCAGCGGCAAGGTATTCAACGACTTCAACCGCAATGGCTACCAGGACGGCGATGAAATCGGTCTGCCAGGCGTCAGGCTGGTGACAGCCAGGGGTCTTGCAGCGACCACGGACAGCCAAGGCCGCTACCATATAACCTGCGCGATCGTTCCGAATGAAAGTCGCGGCAGCAATTTCGTTCTCAAGCTGGATGATCGCACTCTGCCAAGCGGATATCGTGCGTCCACCCGGCCGTTGCAGGTACAACGCGCGACACGTGGTAAAGCACTGCGCATCAACTTCGGCGCATCGATACACCGGGTCGTCGGGCTCGATATTGCCGATGCCGTTTTCGAGCCCGGGACGACCGTCATGCGCAGCCAGTGGCGCTCGCGCATCGGCATGTTACTCGATGAGCTGCAGAAGGGGCCCGCGATATTGCGCTTGTCCTATGTCGCGGACGTTGAAAGCGAATCGCTTGTCAATCAGCGTCTCGAACTCCTCAAGGGCCAGATCATGGGGGCCTGGGAGGAATTGAATTGCTGTTATGAGCTCGTTGTCGAGCCTGAAGTCTTTTGGCGTCTTGGCGGACCTCCGCCAAAACCGAGGGAGGCAGGGCAATGAGTGATGTGACGAGAAAACTTGGGTACATACTGGTTTCTTGCCTGGCGACCATCTCGCTACAGGTCGTCGCTGCCGATGTGGATGAGGCTCCGCTGGGCGAAGCCGTCGAGCGGCACTTGTCTGCGGACGTGCCGCCAATGCAATGGGTGCAGGACCCGGACCGGATTGAAGAGGAACTGGGTGATTCATTCGAGATGCGCGAGACGCTCGGCGACGAACTCGAAACGATCAAACTGAGTGGTCTCGTACCTTCGATTTACTTCGAATCGGGCGTCGCGAAGATTCCCGCATCAACTGTAGTTTCGCTGGGTGAGATTCTGCAGCGCATGCGTGACCGGATGAACGTTCGCCTGCACCTTATCGGCCATGCGGACAACCGGCCGTTGTCGCCAGCCCTGCAGGAAATCTATGGCGACAATGCAGGATTATCACGCGAGCGGGCCGGACAGGTAGCTGAGCACTTCCAGACATCACTCGGGTTACCGCCGGAAGCCATTTCCTACGAATGGGCCGGTGATCTGGACCCTGTTGCCTCGAACCTGACCGAGGCTGGTCGTGCCTTGAATCGCCGTGTGGAGGTCGAGGTCTGGTACGACGAAAGCAAAGAAAAGCTGACGCTTGAAGAAGTGCTTGTCCCGCATGAGATTTCACGCGTCAAAGTCTGCCGTATGGAGACTGTCTGCAAGCTCCGCTATGTGGACGGACATGAGCGCCGTGCACGTGTGCAAAATCTCATCGCACCGTTGCGGTACGAAGCAGAAACGATTGTGGTCGACGACCAGTTTGTTGAACGTATCCGCCAGGGCTTCGAGAATCTGAGCGACAAACAAAATGTCGTCGTCAAATTCGTCGGCTATTCCGATGACTTGCCGCTCGCAGGACGCACCGCGCGAATCTACGGCGATCACGTTGGCCTCACAAAAGCGCGCGCTCGGCGCGTCGCATTGGCCGTACAGGATCAGCTCGGGCTGCCGACTTCTGTAATCCTGAGCGATGGTCGCGGTTCGGAGCGCCCGATTGGTTCCAACGATACGGAACGCGGACGCGCCTTGAATCGACGCGTCGAGGTCGAATTCTGGTATGACGACCCGCTGCAGGAATTGCCGGACGAGCCGCAGTTATGTCCTGAATCGGCGGGCGCCGAGATGCTGACCAAGGTTTACGATCCGCCCTGGGGTCGCATTGCAGACATCAACTTCGAAGAAGGCAAGCCGGTGCTACCGGCGGGCTACTCGGATGTGCTCGCACGCGCACTTGCGGACGTGTCTGACAAGACGAAGCCACGGCTGCGCTTTATCGGTTACACGAGCAATGAACGACTGGCTCGACGCACGGCGACCGTATACGGCGACGACATCGGGCTTTCAGCCTCACGGGCGCGCCGCGCGATGGAACTGGTCGCTGAAGACATGCAGCTCGAACCTGAACAACGCGAATTCGAAGGGCGCGGCTACGTGCATTCGGACGACGTCGTCAATGCCGGCTTCATTCAAGGTGAGACATCGCATGTTGCCGTCCAGGTTGTCTACGACGAGCTGGCAATTCTCGACGATTATGAAGGCGTTGATATCACGCGCGTTACTCGCGAACTCAGCCCGCAGAATCCGTTGGCCCTGAATCTCATGCGTATAACGGTCGACGGTGAACCGATCGATGATCCAAAACGCAGCTCGTCGGATATTCAGCGCTGCACCGATGTCGCGTTCGACGGCGCCGACATCCAGTTTGGCTATGACAACATGCGGTCGGCGCCGCGCCTCAGCGTTGCGGCCGAGCCGGAGCGCATTGCGGTGGCAGGCAACGACGGTGAGCCGCGACGTATGTCGCCCGTGCAATTCCGTATGTACACGAATTACTCGTACTTCATAGACCGTGCCGAAGTCCGCATTTTCGAGAATGGACAGTCAGTTGAAACCGAACCGCTTGATGTCATCGAGATAAGCGAGGACGGCGCGGTGGCGTGGCAGGCGCAGCCAGACTGGTTCGAGGGACCCGTGCACGAGCTGGCCTACGTACTGCGTGCCTATGGCCGTGATGGTAATTTCGACGAAACCGATCCGCAGCCGCTGTGGGCTGTACACGGCGATGTCGAAGCGCCGGCTGAGGACGACCCGGGCGATGAGTTCGAGTGGAGCCCGGCACTGTTCACGGCTTATGGCGAAAACAGCCTGACTATGCACAACATTGGTCTTAGCAGTGGCACGGTCAGCGTGCGCGGAAGTGTCGCACCGGGTGAGCAGGACGTATGGGTTGCCGGACGGCCCGTGCCTGTCGATGAGCAAGGTAACTTCATCGCCGAAGAAATCCTGCCGCAGGGCGCTCATACCGTAGAGGTCGCGGTTCTGGACAAGGAAGGCAACGGCAAACTGTATTTGCGCGATCTCGAGCTGGAGAGCAACGACTGGTTCTACGTGGGCATGGCGGATGTCACCTTCTCGGAAAGCAGCGCCAACGGCCCGGCTGATTTGTACCAGGGCGCCAATTCCGACCAGGACATCGATTCCAGCCTGGACGGACGCCTGGCGTTCTTTGTGAACGGCAAGTTTGGCGACCACTGGAAACTGACGGCAAGCGCGGATACACGCGAAGGCCCGCTGGAAAATATTTTCAGCAATATGATGGAAAAATCGCCGGATGCGCTGTTCCGCCGTATCGACCCTGATTACTACTACCCGACTTTCGGCGATGACAGTACGGTCGAGGAGCTGGCACCGACGATGGGCAAGTTCTTCCTGCGCGTAAGCAATGACGACAATCACGCGCAATGGGGTAACTTTAAAGTCGGCTACATGAACAACGAACTCGCACGCGTTGATCGAGGGCTGTACGGTGCAAATCTGCACTACCAGTCCGATACGACGACGAGCTTTGGCGAACAACGCTATGTTGTCGACGCCTTTGCCGCGGAACCTGGTACGGTTCCGAGCCGTGAAGAATTTCGTGGTACGGGTGGTTCGCTCTACTACCTGAATCGACAGGACATCCTCACCGGGTCTGAACGTGTCCGTATCGAATTGCGCGACAAGGACTCCGGCATCGTGACCGGTGTTCTTAACCTCATGCCGGTGATGGACTACGACATCGACTACCTGCAAGGCCGGGTACTCCTGACAGAACCGCTGGCGTCTACCGTCGACGACAACTTGCTGGTCCGCAGTAATGCCGTGAGTGGCGACGAGGCCTACCTGGTTGTGCGCTATGAGTACACACCGGGCTTCGGTGATATCGACGCGGTGGCCGTCGGTGGCCAGGCGCACGCATGGATAGGCAGTCATGTGAAGGTCGGCGTAACGTCGAGCGTCAATGACCAGGACGATGTGGAAGACAGCCTGAATGCCGGCGACCTGACGTTGCGGTACGCGCCGGAAACCTGGCTCAAAGTACAACAGGCCGAGAGCGAAGGCCTCGTCTCGATGCCGATCATGTCGAATGACGGCGGCTACGAGTTCAATGCTTACGACCCTGGCGCTTTCGTCAACGCAAAAGCCAGTGCGAGTCGGACTGACATCAGCCTGTCTTCCGAAGAAGTGATCGGCTGGGGCGATATTCAATTGACCTACTATGTTCAGGACGTCGAAGGCGGCTATTCAGCACCGGGCATGATGGCCCTGACCGATACGAAGACCCAGGGTGGAACGCTGCATGTTCCCGTGGCCGAGCGCTTGAACATCCGTGCGAAAGTGGACAAGCGGGTTCAGGACATGGGACTCGAGACGAATGCCCAGGAATTCAATTTTGGTTACCAGGTCAATGATCGCTGGGACATCAGTGCCGGGTATCGCAAGGATGAGCGCATCGACCATTCACCGATCGTCGTGCTTACCCAGGAACAGGGGGAGCGTACCGACGCTGTCGTACAGCTTGGCTACGACTCGAAATCATCCTGGAATACATATGCGTTCGTACAGGACACGATGTCGGTTTCCGGCAATCGCAGCAAGAATGCCCGGACGGGCTTTGGCGGAGCCTACCAGGTAACCGAGCAGCTGCGTATAGAAGCCGAGGTGTCAGATGGTGATCTCGGCGCGGGCGGCCGTATCGGATCCAGTTACCTGCACTCCGAGCGCACCAGCATGTACCTGAACTATGCGCTCGAGAATGAGCGCACCGATAACGGCATGCGCAGCGGTCGCGGCAGTGAAGGAAACCTGGTTGCCGGCGTAAAGACACGCCTGGCCGACAGTACGAGTGTTTTCCTCGAAGAGCGCTATCAACACAATGACGTAATGACGGGGCTGACACATGCGACCGGTATTACGTTTGCACCGAACCAGAAATGGAATTTCGGCATTACGACCGACATAGGAACCCTGCGCGATACGATGACGGGTGCCGAGACCGATCGGCTGGCGACCGGTCTGCAGGTTGGTTACGGCACTGCGAAATTGCAGGTCGCGAGTGGTATTGAATATCGCAACGACGATGTCGAACAACTGGATTTGAGCCGCATGGAGCGGGAAACCTGGCTGTTCCGCAATTCGATCAAATATCAGCTCAATGAATCGTCGCGACTTCTCGGCAAGTTCAATCACTCCGAGAGCGAGAGCACGCAAGGTTCATTCTATGATGGCGGCTTCACCGAGGCGGTCGTGGGCTATGCGTACCGGCCTGTTTATAACGATCGCCTGAATGCGATGGCCAAATACACGTACTTTTACAACATGCCGACGACGGGGCAGGTGACATTGCAAAACACTGCGGCGGAATTCATGCAGAAGAGCCACATTGCCTCTGTCGACGTGACCTACGATGTAACGCGGACCATTACGGTGGGCGGCAAGTATGCCTATCGCATGGGGCAGGTCAGCCTCGACCGGGAGAACCCGGAATTCTTCGACAACCGGGCGAGCCTCTATGTACTGCGCGGGGACTACCGCTTCCGCGAGTACTGGGAAGTACTCGCCGAGCTTCGTTCACTCGACATGCCCGACATCAGCGAGACGCGCAGCGGGGCACTGGTGGCCGTATCGCGATACCTGGGTGAGCACCTGAAAGTCGGCGCCGGCTACAACTTCACCGACTTTTCCACCGACCTGACGGATATGAGTTTCGACCACCAGGGATTCTTCCTGAACGTGACCGGCACGCTGTAGCACTGACGTATTTTCCACTACTTGCGCGTCCTTTGGGAAACCTGTTATAAAAAGGCTGCGCAAGGTTCTGATAGATCAGGAGTACTCATGGACTTGCGAGGCCCTGCAGGGGGCCCCGGACTACAGGACGTAGTCGACTCTAAATATAAGAAAAGCGTACACAAGAACATCAACGAAACGCTGGAGTGGCAATGATAGACCACGTCAATCGCTTTCACGCCGCACTGCTGGTGCTGGTGGGGCATGGCCATATAAAACAAAGACTTATCAAGGCCTTCGATGAGAATCTCATCGAAATTCAAGAGGATGAATTGCCGATAGCGATAAAGCAGCCGTTTGCTGATTTACGCCGTGACATGCTCCGCGTCTCGCCGTTGAATGGCGAAGGAGCCATCTGTGCCTCCGTCAGAAAGATGTCTCTTGATCAGGCGAGCGATTGCGCGGGCCGCATCGTGAAACTCTATGGTGAAATAGCTCGCCGGCACGATGACATGCAGGTCAGCCTGCCGCTGAATGACGCCGAAGAAACGCGCATTCCCCCATTTCTCGTCAAATCTGTGTGATCGGGTAATAAACGTAGGTCAACAGGTCTTTTTCGGCGACCTTGCCCGGATCGCTCACATACGACTCCCACGCAGCACCATTACGCTCGATTCCCAGGGCGGCCAGGTACGCGGAAATCTTTCGATGCGTATCCGATAACGTGCGGTAGGACCCCACATGCCGGACCCGGATCACCGGTCCGCCATAGGTGGAGCCGAGCTTGACCGTGCTGCCATCCCTTGGTGTTGCGTCGGTTATCCCGCGGACCGGAATGGCCGAGTCAAATACGAGTTCCGAACCGCTGTATGTGCGGGTGATCGAGAGCGGGGCGCCGGCATCCTGTAAGCCTTGCTCGTCAATAAACGTCAGAATCTCGAAGTACGCCTTGCCCATGGCCTCTGACAGGGCGGCGGGCTCCGGCCGCGATGTCGTGCGGAGATAGGCAATCTCGATCGGCTCGACGACGAGGTGCTCAATCTCCAGATCGCTGAAATCGGCGGAAGGCAGGCTCTCAGCCAGCGTCTTCAAATTGTCCAGGCCTGACTGGTAATCGCGTGCTACGACGCTGCCCAGCATCGATCCGAAATACCGGCCAACGATGTTCATGCCGTAGTCGGCCTCAAATCCCCAGTAAATGGTCGTTGTGCCGACACCGGGCGTCAGGCGGAACCAGGACCGTGCTTCGCCCGCCTCACCGGGATTCATTGCGATAGCCACATATTCGAAAGGCCGGCTCTCGGTGATGGTCTGGGTGCCGCTGCCGATGATCGCGCCATCCCACGTCACGGTCGCACCGTCACCCCGGTTGTTGCCAGAGTATATGAAACGCGCATTCGGATCCGTGTCGGCCCAGGGGGCCCAGAGCGTAAAGCGCCTGAAGTCATTGACGAGCGCGAACACGGTTGCCGGATGGGCATCGATCTCCGTCGATACCTCGACGCTGTGCGTGCGTGGCAGCGCAAAGCCGATAATAACGATCAAGATAAGTGACGCGAGAATGCCGTACAGGACTTTTTGCACTTCAAACTTCCGTAATTCGGTGAATTCGGGCTGGATTATTCCACATATGGCACCGCTCCGGCACAATGCCGGCATGAATCGTGAAACACATTGTGATCTGCCGATCGGGGTCTTTGATTCGGGCGTGGGAGGGCTGACAGTCCTCAAGGCAATCCAGGAAGAACTGCCGCTCGAAAACCTCGTGTACCTCGGTGATACCGCTCGCCTGCCGTATGGGACCAAGAGTCCGGCTTCGATCGAGCGCTATGCCACACAGGCTGCGGCGAAGCTGCGGGAACAGGGTATCAAGGCGCTCGTCGTTGCCTGTAATACGGCATCTGCCGTGGCGCTGGCAGCATTGCGAGCGCAAATGGCCGATGTACCGGTTATCGGTGTCATTGGGCCGGGCGCCACGGCGGCTGTAGCGGCGAAACCGGGCGGCAAACACCTGGTGCTGGCAACCGAGGCAACGGTCGGTCTGCGCGCTTACCGGGCTGCGATTTCCGAGCGCGATCCGGGCGCGGAGATACAGGAGCAGGCGTGCGAGATGCTCGTCTCGCTGGCCGAGGAAGGCTGGAGCAATGGGGATATCGCACGCGCTATCGTACGGCGTTACCTTGACGAAGCTGCCGGAGGATCTCCGGATACCATTATTCTGGGCTGCACTCATTTCCCGTTGCTCAAGGATACGATTCGGGATATCGCCGGTGACGGTATTGTCGTTGTTGACTCGGCGAGCACGACCGCGCGCGTCGTCCGCGAGGTGCTCGAGACTGGCGGGATCACGCGCAAAAGCGACTCACCCGGCTCGTTGCGTCTGCTCGCCACGGACGGGGCAACCCGTTTTGCCCGGGTCGGCGGCCAGTTCCTGGGCAGGGAGCTGAGCCACCGGGACGTGGAGCTTGTTGATCTCTGAGTTTGTGCCGTTGCTTGTGAGATAATGTCAGATTCATACCGTTTCAGGGGTAAGCCTGTGAATTTCCCAAACCTCTTCCGCCCGCTGGGCATCCTGCTGGTCTCTTTAGTTGTCGTGTCTTGTGCCGAGGAACCCCCTCCGGAGACGGCTGTCACCGCTCTCGAGAAAGTCGAAGTACGGCCCGAGATTTATGCTGACTTCACGTTGACAGCGGATCTCAGTCATCTGAGCGACGAGCAGCGCCAGATGATCGCGCTGCTGATTGACGCGGCGCAAATCATGGATGGTCTGTTTTGGCG
>JBFFOS010000004.1:0-32715 GCA_041574375.1 Woeseiaceae bacterium | reverse complement strand
GAGCATCCAGATCCATACCAGCGTCATGATCGAAAAGACGACGTCCGCCTTGCCGTCGAAGTCGTTGTCTTTTTGCGGCGGCGTCGCGCGACGTCCAAACACGCCGTCGAGCAGGTCTGTCAGCGCAGCCGCTATGTAGAGACCAAACACCCACCAGGTGAGTCCGTACGAAGCAGCTATCGTGATTGGGATAGCGCTCAGGATCCTCGACCAGGTCAGGCCGTCGGCGACAGTTCGTGCGGTTTTTTTGTCCATGTTACCGGGCAAGAGTACCGCAATGTGCTGAAGGGCGCGGTTTTTCATTAGCGCCTCGCCAGGAAAAATACCGGCAGGTAGACCGCATAGATCGCAGCGATCAGGTAGGGCATGGATACGTTACCAAGGATGTCCATACCCGCCCCGACCACCGCAGGCCCCAGCATCGTGCCGGCACCCCACATCCCGGTGTACAGGACGCTCGCGGCAGCGAGTTCCGCACCACGAAACCTCTGCCCGAGCAGAATGACGCCAAGCGCGTAGATCATTCCCTCTGCGCCGCCCAGGGCAAACACGAATACCGGGCCGCCCACGCTGAGTGACACAACGTGGGGCAAAACCAAAAACCCCAGCATCGTAGTGATGAGGCAGATCAGAAGCAGCCCTTGGCGGTGCATGTGATCCGCGAGCCAGCCCAACGGCAGCTGCAGCACAACGCCGCCGAGCGCGAAGATAGTCAGCAGGGAGAGGCTACGTACCTCTCCCAGACCGATGTGAATTCCGAACAGGGGGAAGAACGCGATAAACGCCTCGACGGCAGCGGCATACGTGAGGTTGAGAAGCATGATGTGAGGGACGAGCCGGAATACCCGGCGCAGGCGAGGGTGGTCGTCACTGGCATGTGCGGCCGGCTCGCTGGGTAACCAGAACAAAGGCAACATGGCGACGACGATAAATGCCGCCGTTACGACGAAGGGCAGCAGCCCCTGCGTCCCGGTCAGGATCAGGACTATCGGGCCCAGCGCAAACCCTGCCGCACCGGCCGAGCCGTAGATACCGATGATTCGGCCTCGCCAGTCGTCGTCCACAAGCTCGTTGATTACGGCTTCGCTGGCTGACCACAGCATCGATCCCGCTGCGCCGAGCAGGAATCGCATCGCGAACCAGGCGTAAACATCCTGAAACAGGCCGAGTGCAATCAGCGTTCCCGCCGCGAGCAGCGTCGACTGCTGCATGACGCGTGCAGCACCCGAGCGCGTTATCAGGCGTGGCATCAATGGCGCAAGCAGGACGCCGGCACTCGCCTGGGCCACGATACTCAGGCCGATCATGGTCTTGCTGACACCCTGCGCGTCAAGAACGATCGACAGCAGCGGCAGTGTCAGCCCATAAACCAGGTTGACGACGACCATGGACGAGATGACTGCAACCAGGCTGCGCTGCCGAACCGATAGTGCTGAGCCGAAGATCGCGGTGCCCCTGTGCGCGCGGCGGGCCGCCCTAAGGGCGAGCGATGTAGGCGAACAATGCGGCAGCGCCAAGCAATACCCAGCCGATGACGGGCTCGGGTCCGAGCGTCATGACGAGCGCACCGGTGACAGCACTGGTAGCTGCAGCGGTGAGCCAGTAGCGCTGACGGCGCTGCCCGTTGAGCTGCTTGTTGATTTCCCCGAGTTCCGGAGACTGCAAGTTGAAGCGAATGCGCCCCTCGGCGACCTGCTCGCCGACGTGGCTGAGGATCGTGGGGAGTTCGCGAAGCGCCTCACGCAATTGCGGCAGGTTTTCGCGAACGTCTTTCAGTATTGCGCGCCCGCCCACCTGCTCGTCCATCCACTGTCTGAGCACGGGATGAGCGGTTTTCCACAGGTCGAGCTCGGGGTAGAGCTGCCGGCCAAGCCCTTCGATGTTGAAGAGCGTTTTGTGCAGCAGGATCATCTGCGGCTGAACCTCGACGTCGAAGCGCTGCGCGACGCGGAACAGGCGCATCAGGACCTGGGCGAATGAAATCTCAGCCAGCGGCTTGTTGAAAATCGGTTCACATACCGTGCGCACGGCCGTTTCGAGTTGATCGACGCGAGTACCGGCCGGCACCCAGCCCGAGTCGATGTGCAGCTTCGCGATACGGTGGTAGTTGCGGTCGAAAAAGGCGAGGAAGTTCTCCGCCAGGTAGCGCTGATCTTCCGGGCTGAGTGTGCCGACGATGCCGAAGTCGACAGCGGCATACTTGGGCCGCTCCGGATCCGTCAAAATCACGAAGATATTGCCCGGGTGCATATCCGCATGGAAGAAATTGTGGCGGAACACCTGGGTAAAAAAGATCTCGACGCCGTTCTCGGCCAGCAGCTGAATATTCGCTCCTGCTTCGCGCAGCGCCTTCATATCACTAATCGGTGTGCCGTAGATGCGTTCCTGGACCATTACTTCCGGTCGGCAGTAATCCCAGTAAATCTCCGGCACATACAGCATGTCCGAACCCTGGAAGTTGCGCTTCAGCTGCGCGGTGTTTGCAGCTTCACGCATGAGGTCGAGCTCGTCGAGAATCGTATGTTCGTATTCATCGACGACCTCGAGCGGCCTCAGGCGCTTCCCGTGTTCCCAGTATCGGTCGGCGAGACCTGCGAGCGTGCGCAGCACGTCGAGGTCGCGCTCGATTTGCTCGAGCACACCGGGGCGCAGAACCTTGACGATAACTTCGGTGCCGGCCTTGAGCTTTGCCGTGTGCACCTGTGCGATGGACGCAGCGGCGAGTGGTTCGGCGTCAAATCGTTCGAAAACGGCCTCGACCGGCTCACCGTAGGCGCCATTGATGATCTCGATGGCCTGTTCGGCCGGAAACGGTGGCACCGCGTCCTGGAGCTTGGCGAGTTCGTCGGCAATGTCGGGCGGCAGCAGGTCGCGACGCGTGGAGATTGCCTGGCCGAATTTGACGAAAATAGGGCCGAGCTCTTCCAGTGCGAGACGAATGCGTTCCCCAAGCGGCGCCGAACTGTCGCGTCGCCGAGGCGCGAGATAAAAGAGGAAGCGCAACGGTCGGAACAGGTGCGTCTCCTTGATGACGTCGTCCAGCCCGTACTTCACCAGAACGCGCTGGATTGCGAGCATGCGGAAGATCGTGCGTCGGCTCGCCATATCAGTTGTCGCCCTGCAGGCGATTGATGCGTGCCTCGAGGCGATCGACATCGTCGCGCAACGCATTCACGTTGGCGGTAAAACGATCGACCTCGTAACGACTGGGCGCATCGCGGCTTTCTTCCTGGAGATACTCGCGGATGTTGGCGCCCATCGTCGATCGTGCTCCACGGCCCCAGTCACTGACGCCGCGGGCGAGGTTTGCAAGCCTGTGCGCGGCAGCATCGCCAATGACGTTCGATAGTTCTTCCTCGATGTCGGGCTTCGCGAATGACAGCAGGCGCTGGAATCTGTCGGCGACATGCGCATCACCGGTCAGTTCGAGGGTGCCATCACGCAAGGCGCTGACGCCGGATTCACCGCTCATCCGGGCAAGCGTCAATAGCGAACCACTAATGATCGCGTCAGGTTCAGCCTCGCACTCGGTCGTCAGCTCCAGATAGTCTTGGTGAACCAGAAACCAGGTTGCGAGTGAGGTGTTGCGTACGCGAACAGCGATCACCGAACCGTCAAGCTTTTCGCACAACTCCCGTGCGGGTGTCGTAGAACGGATATTGCGATTGAGCACGCTGGCAACCGGGCGCAAGGCGGTCTCGAGGGGGTTCATGGTCAGGGCCTCAGATCCGGTAACCGATATGCAGGGCAACGATACCGCCGGCAAGATTCTGATAGCGACAACGCTCGAACCCGGCTTCTTCCATCATCGACTTCAGGGTCTCCTGGTCCGGGTGCACACGAATGGATTCAGCCAGATACTGGTAGCTGTCCGAGTCGCGGGCGACAAGCTTGCCCAGCAAGGGCAGGACCTTGAACGAATACAGATCGTAAGCCGGCTTGATGGCTTTTGCGGGTTCGGAGAACTCCAGGATCATTGCCTTGCCACCCGGCCTGAGCGTTTTGAACATCGACCGCAATGCGGCATCCTTGTCCGTAACGTTGCGCAGTCCGAACGCCATTGTGATGCAGTTAAATGTGGAGTCTGCGAATGGCAGGTTCTGTGCATCGACCTGCGCAATTGACAGATTTCCCGCTACCCCGGCATCAACCAGCCGGGTGCGGCCCTGCCTGAGCATTGCGGCGTTGATGTCGGCGAGGATCACGTGGCCGTCAGGACCGACTTTCTTCGCAAACGCGCGCGCGAGGTCACCGGTGCCACCCGCAAGGTCGAGGATTACGTCGCCCGGTCGTACAGCAGCCTGGTCGACCGTGTGGCGCTTCCACAAGCGGTGCAGGCCGCCTGACATAAGGTCGTTCATAATGTCGTAGCGACTGGCAACGGAGTCGAAAACGTCCTTCACCAGGCCGGCTTTTTCGTCGGCAGCGACGGACTGGTAGCCGAAATGCGTTGTGTTGTCTGTGTCCTGCTTGGCCATGCTTTTTGTTCTCGTCTGGCAGGCGAGGATACCGGAAATAGGGTGTCAGTCACCCTATTTCCCGCGCCGTCGTTTGAAAACTCGTATTTGCCGAAGGAAACAGGGTGACTGACACCTTATTTATTCTACGCGTGGCGCGGTTCTACAGAATATATCGGCTCAGGTCCTCGTTTTTCGACAGCTCGGAGAGATGGTCATCGACGTAGTCGGCATCGATCGTCAGCTTCGTGCCGCTCTTGTCCGAGGCTTCAAACGAGACCGTCTCGAGCAGTCGCTCCATAACGGTATGCAGGCGGCGGGCACCGATGTTCTCGGTATTCTCGTTGACTTGAAATGCGACTTCCGCGATGCGCCTGACCCCACTTTCGGTGAATTCGAGCGAAACCTCTTCGGTGTTGAGCAAGGCACAGTATTGCGTCGTCAGCGAGGCGTCCGGCTCAGTCAGAATGCGAACGAAGTCTTCTGTCGTCAGGGACTTGAGCTCAACGCGGATGGGAAGGCGTCCCTGCAATTCCGGAATCAGGTCCGACGGCTTGGACACATTGAACGCACCGGAAGCAATGAACAGGATGTGGTCCGTCTTGACCATGCCGTACTTGGTGTTGACCGTCGAGCCCTCGACGAGGGGCAGCAGGTCACGCTGCACGCCTTCGCGCGATACGTCCGCACCCTGGGTTTCCGTGCGGCGTGCGACCTTGTCGATCTCGTCGAGGAACACGATACCGTGCTGTTCCACGGCCTCGAGCGCCTGTGATTTGAGCTCTTCCTGGTCGACCATCTTTGCGGCTTCTTCGTCGGTCAGCTGTTTGAAAGCGTCCTTGACCTTGAGCTTGCGAGTCTGCGAGCGATTGCCGCCGAGGTTCTGAAACATGCCCTGCAACTGGTTGGTCATCTCTTCCATACCCGGAGGCGCCATGATTTCAACACCGACAGACATCGCCTGGAGTTCGATCTCGATCTCCTTGTTGTCGAGCTTGCCCTCGCGCAGCATCTTGCGAAATTTCTGCCGTGTATCGGAGTCAGCGGGTGGCGGCTCCGGTTGACTCGCAAAACCGACGCCAGTCGATGGTGGGGGTAGCAGTGCGTCGAGAATGCGCTCCTCTGCCGCATCTTCTGCACGGTACTGGACCTTGGCCATGGAGTCTTCGCGAATCATCTTCACCGCCACATCCATGAGGTCGCGGATAATGCTGTCGACTTCACGGCCAACATAGCCGACTTCGGTGAACTTGGTGGCTTCCACCTTGATGAACGGCGCCTTGGCGAGGCGCGCAAGCCGACGTGAAATCTCGGTCTTGCCAACACCGGTTGGCCCGATCATCAATATGTTCTTCGGCGTGATTTCTCCACGCAGCGGCTCGTCGATCTGTACGCGACGCCAGCGATTACGTAAGGCGATCGCAACAGCGCGCTTGGCTTCGTCCTGGCCAATGATGTGCTTGTCCAGTTCCTGGACGATCTCTCGGGGGGTCATTTGGGACATAGATTGAATCACGCGCTGGCGCGCGCTCCTGGGATAGTTCGGTCAGAGCTCTTCAACGATGACGTTATGGTTCGTATATACGCAGATGTCGCCGGCGATAGTCAGTGCTTTTTCGACGATGTCGCGTGCCTCGAGGTCCGTGTTGTTCAGCAGGGCGAGGGCAGCCGCCTGGGCAAAAGGCCCGCCCGAGCCAATGGCCATCAGATCATTCTCGGGCTCGATGACATCACCGTTGCCGGAAATGATGAAAGAATTTTGCTTGTCAGCCACACAGAGCAGCGCTTCCAGGCGACGCAAGCGCCTGTCCGTACGCCAATCCTTGGCAAGTTCGATCGCGGCGCGCGTCAGGTTGCCGTACTGTTCGAGCTTCGATTCGAAAAGCTCGAACAGCGTAAAGGCATCGGCTGTACCGCCGGCAAACCCGGCAATGACCTCGCCGCCGGCCAACGGCCGCACCTTGCGGGCGTTGCCTTTTATAACCGTATTGCCAAAGCTGACCTGGCCGTCACCGGCGATGGCGACCTTGCCATTGCGACGGACTGAGACAATGGTCGTCCCTCTGAATTGTTCCATTGCTTTTTCCTGACTGGTTTCGCGGCCAGAAGCCGCGCCTACGTATCGCTTTTCTTACGCGCCCGTGGGTGAGTTTGGTCGTAGATTTGGGCAAGATGCTGGAAATCAAGGTGCGTGTACACTTGCGTTGTCGAGATGTTGGCATGCCCGAGCAACTCCTGCACCCCGCGCAGGTCATGACTTGATTCCAGCACATGGGTGGCAAACGAGTGCCGGAACAGGTGCGGATATACATTGGCGTCAATGCCTTGCAGTTTGGCCCAGTGTTTGACACGTGCCTGCACCGACCGCGAACTGATGCGCGTACCACGATTGCTGACGAACATGGCTTTTTCATCGGCATTGGCCAGATCGCCGCGCGTGATGCTCCATTGTCGCAGGGCTTGCAGCGCGCGGCGCCCGACCGGCACGATACGGTCCTTGTTGCCCTTGCCTGTGACGCGCACGGTCGCGTCGTGCATGTCCACGTCGCCGATGTTGAGGTCCGTGAGTTCCGCAAGGCGCAGGCCGGACGAGTACAAGAGTTCAAGAATCGCCCGGTCCCGGTCGATGATCGCACCGTCACCCGTGATGTCGAGCAGTCTGGCCATCCGGTCGGCATCGAGATTGCCCGGCAGGCGTGTTTTCCCCTTGGGTGCCGAAACAGACGTTATCGGGTTCTTCTTTACCTCTTTTTCCCGGATCAGGTAGCGAAAGAAGGTGCGCGACGCGGATAATCGGCGCTGAATGCTTCTCGCGCTGAGCCCCTTTCGAAAACAGGATGCCGAGTATGCTCGAACGTGCTCGCTATCCAGGTCGTCCCAGCCGGCGACGCCCGACTTCTCGCACCAGGCGGCGAGGGTTTCGAGGTCGCGTCGGTAATTCTTGCAGGTCAGCGGCGAAAGCCGGCGCTCAAACTCGAGGTGCCGGACAAAGCGAGCAATCCAGACAGCGTCATCCATGGAGGCGTCTCTAGAAACGCTTGAGCGATCCCGCCAACAGGTCGCCCAGGCGCGTCAGGAAATCGATGCTCATGCCGGGATGGAAGCGGTCGCTGTCGACGCTGCCAACGGCGAGGAAGCCAATCTCCGCGCTGTCGCCGAGGGGTACCAGGGCAGCGGATCCGATGTCCTCCGCATCGTTCCTGAACAGGAACTTACGCTGAGAGTCGCGGATTCTGCCGCAGCGCGCACTGGTGCCATCGAGAAACGTCCTGAACGGCTTGAGCGCTTCGTCGTCTTTCCTGACGACGCGGAAGAATCGCCCGGCCTTGATGTCCTCAAATGCATCCGGCGCACCGAAGAGTACGAGTACGGCGTGATCGGCACCAAATCCGGAGCGCATCGCCTCTTCGATGGCCGTAATGGTTTTGTGCAGGTCCGTCGTGGCGAGCAATTGCAGCGTCAGTTCATGAATTTTGGCGGCCAGGATGTCATTGGCCCGGGCAACTTCGATGAGCTCTCTCAACTGGCGCTCCAGCTTCAGGTCTTTCTGGCGCAGGACCGAGACCTGTCGTTCCACAAGCGAAACCGCGCCGCCGCTGGCGTGGGGCAGGTTCAGGGAACTGAGCAGCATCGAGTGGCGTTCGAAGAAGTCGGGGTGCGCCGCGAGGTAATCGTGGATGGCCTGTTCCGACAATTCTTCTTCGATGAATTCCGTTTTGGGCTGCGTGCTCATAAGTCCATGATTCCTTCAGAAATAAACTCTGCGTTTCCCGTGAGCCAGACCGGCTCCGCATCACCGCGCCAGCTTACCACGACTTGGCCGCCGGGCAGCTTTACGTTTACGGTGTCATCGAGCAGCCCGAGCGCCTGGCCCGTGACCACGGCAGCACAGGCACCTGTGCCACACGCTTCGGTCTCGCCCACGCCGCGCTCGAAAACACGAAGATCCATGTTTCCCCGGTCCCGAATGCGAGCGAATCCTACGTTGACTCGCTGTGGGAAACGCTCATGGTGTTCGATGAGAGGTCCGAGTTCGTCAACCGGGGCCGCTGCAACATCGTTTACGTGCAGAACACAGTGAGGATTGCCCATCGATACCGCGCAAACCTCGAATTGTCTGCCTGCCACGTCGAGAATGTAGCGATCGGCTTGCTCTTCGGCCGCGAAAGGAATCTTTACTGGATCAAATTCAGGTAAGCCCATGCTGACGGAGACCAGTCCATCGTCATCGACGCGCGCCTCGATAGGTCCGGTCGGGCTGTGGAGCAGAAATGACTGGGCGTGACCGCTCTGGTTGGCCAGAAAGCTTGCAACACAGCGCACACCATTGCCGCATTGCTCGACCTCGGACCCATCCGCATTCAAGATTCTGTAGCTGGCTGCGAGGGCTGGGTCACTGGACGCCGTGACCCACATCAGTTGGTCGAAACCGGGACCGGTATTCTCATTACCAAGCTCGCGGAGCTTCGTGGGAGACGGTATTGATGCGTGACCTTCGCGCTGATCGACGACGAGAATCTTGTTACCCGTACCGTGCATTTTTGTATAGGCAATCTTCATGGACTTTTTCGGTTAGCGTCTGTAGTTTACATAAACCAGTATTTATCGAGCGATAACCAATCTAACAACATTGCCCTTGGAGAGCGTCATGCGGCACATAATGGTTATGAATGCGAAGGGTGGTTGTGGGAAAAGCACCCTCGCTACAAACATAGCATCATACTTTGTAAATGAAGGCGCGACCGTTGCGTTAGCCGACTACGATCCGCAGCGTTCGAGCCTCGACTGGCTCGACCGTCGCCCGAGCGACCGACCCGAAATCATCGGTGTTGCGGGATTCGATGGCGGCTTGCGGCACGCACCGCGCAATGCCGACTTCATCATCATCGACGCGCCGGCTCGATCGCACGGTGCGGAGTTGACGGATCTCGTCAAGCACGCGGAGACCATCGTCGTTCCGGTGTTGCCGTCGACGATCGACATGCAGGCTACGACCACATTCCTGGACGAACTCCGCAGTGTCCACAAAATCGCCAGTAAGCAGGCAAAATTCGGCCTTGTGGCCAATCGAGTACGTGACAACACGCTGATCTTCGACGACCTCGATGAGTACCTGACGAAGGCCAGGGCACCTTACGTTGCGGCATTGCGCGAAGCACAGAACTATGTGCGTGCTTACACGCGTGGTCTCGGTATCTTCGAGCTGCCGGAATACCTCGCCTGGCCCGATTGGGACGAGTGGGAACCGTTGACAGCCTGGCTGCGCAGCAAGCGTTCGCAGCCGTAGAAATCGGTTCGACCCCTATTCCCGGCCTGGCCGCCAGGGCGGTCGCTCAGGAAAATGAATCCCGGATTCCCTCTTCCGGCGTGCGCGGGTTGACGCCAAGCACGCCTCGCATCTTTGTTGTGTCCACGACGCGCGATGCCGACAGGAATGCGAGCCGCATCGGCGAAAACACCTTCTGTGCCTCCGCCCAGCTGATGGTGCGGGGTGCGCGCAGTCCAGCCTGCCGCGCGACCTCTTCGGCAAATTGCGTGGCGCTACGATGATCGCCATCACCGACGTTATAGACACCGGCTGGCGCCTCCTCCGATAAAGCCGCCAGGCAACACGTTGCAAGATCGTCCACGTGGATACGGTTGCCTGGATGGGCATCAGCTTCGTTGAGGTACGCATCTCCTGCCTCCAGGCGTTCGACGCCGAGACGCCCGGGCCCGTATATGCCCGGCGATCGCAGGACAATTAGCTCACAGCCGTTTTCCTCAGCCCACTGCATGAGCAGTCTTTCTGCCGTGACACGCGGTTTCGACATCCGGTTGCCGGGATTGACAGGGGACTCTTCTGTCACGACAGCGCCTTTACAGTCGCCGTAGACACCCGTGGTGCTGATATAGACGAAACGCACCGGCGCCGGCAGGAGGAGAGCGAGAAAGCGTCGCAACCTGTCATCGTCCTCTCCACCGGGCGGGCACGTGTACAGAACCCGATAACGGTCGGGCAATTCGAGGGGCAGCATTTCGAGCGTGTCGAAGTCGCAGAGGTGGCAGACCCTGGAGGTTTCGACGGGCGATCGGCTCAGACCAACGGCATCAGCAGCGGGCAGTCGCTCGAGTACCCGAAGACCCGTGTAGCCGGTTCCAGCGACTATCGTAAACATACGTCGGCGAGCATGGCTTACTCGGATTTGATGTGAGGAATGGCGGTCAACGGTTTCGCGGCAAACATAAAAAGACCGTCTTTATAGGCGTCGGCAGCGGCATCGGTTTCGCCCATCTGCGTGAGAAGATTGCCGTACTCCCGGTATGCCTCGGGCGTCGGCCGCATGGTGATGACCGTTTCGAGATAGCTGCGCGCTTTGCCCCAGAGTTCGTTCCGCAGGCAGAGGCGAGCGGCGGCCAGCAACAGATCCGGGTCTTCACCGTGGTTCTTGAGCCAGCCTTCAGCGCGCTTCAGCTGCTTCGTTGTGTCGGTGGCCTCGACCAGGCCGAACAGACGAACCAGCGGGCCGCGCCAGTCGGTGCGGAGCGCCGCAGCCAGTTCCTTTTCTGCACGATCGTGCAAACCAAGCCGCACCAGGCCCTCGTAGTAAGCGATGAGCAGCGTCAAGTCGGATCGGAGCTTACGCGCGACGCCCTTCCACGCCTGATCGAGAACCTCGACATCGGCCGCCGAATCGAGCGCCTGCTGATGAACACGTATCGTCCATCTGTCGAGCGTCTCGGGCTCGAGCTGTGTGTTCTTGCGCAAGCGGGGCAGCAAATCCGCAAGCGACGCCCAGTCCTCGAGTTTGAAGTACAGGCGACCCATGAGGGCCAGCGCATGGGCGTGATTTCTTGAATCCTCTTCGAGACGCCTTAGCGTCGCGAGGGCCTGTTCGCTTTGGCCACGATCGAGCTGGAACTCGGCCTGCGTCAAAAGAATGGCGTTGGCTGCTTCTGGCGTTTCCTTGTAAGCCAGGCGTAACCATTCATCGCGCCGATTATCCTGGCCCTGTAAATGGGCTGCCCGCGCCGCCTGTAGATAATTGAACAATGGCGAATCACTGGTGCTCGCCGCGCGGCCGAGCATCTTCTCGCCACGCGAAAAATTGCCCTCGGCAACGGCGATCATGCCCTTGGTCAGTTTCTTGCCTGAGCGTGCGGAGCGGTAGCGGCCCGCCGCCTCACCGAGGCGGCGCGGCGCGACGATGAGCTTGCGAATCAGCCAGACGACCAGTACCAGGGCGACAGCAAGGCCGGCGAGTACGGGCACGGACATCTCAACGACGTAGCCGCGGAAATTAATAACGACATAGCCGGGGTCGGCCAGCAGAAAATGTGCGCCGAACGCGCTGATGAACAGGACAACGACAACGACGATGCCAAATTTCACTGCGCGTTCTCGCTCAAAGTCCGGAACTGCCGCAGCAGACGCAGCGACTCGGAAATGTCCGGAACGTCGGCTGAAAACACGTGGCCGCGAATCTCGGCAATAGTTGCCAACGCGCCGATGACCTGTGTACTGCCTGCATCGAAGTAGTCGTTCAGCAGCGCACTGGTGTCGTCGAGCGATTGCTCGAAAATCGCCTGTTCACCGCGCAGCAGCGCGAGACGCGCCGACTGCAACTGCAGGGCGATGTTGTTGCGCAGGAAATACTCGGCATCGGGCGACATTTGAACGAGTTTGGCTCGCTCCGGTGGCGTGACCTTGACGAGTCCCGACATTGCATTCTTGACCGAGGCCCAGGCGCGGCCCGCGCCGCTGAGCTCAGGGTCGACGCCGGTCGTTTCGTCGTCCGTTTCTGCGGCCGCAGCCAGTGGCAGCGAGTCAACAACACGAGCGAGGCTGGCGAGGGTCAGCGTCGCGCCTTCGATGTCCGGCTTTTCCATGACATCGAGTGCGGCGAGTTCATCAGAGATAGCACGGCGTACGTCTGTCAGGGCCGGGTTGGCGAGTTGAACGATGCGCTCGTCGGCCATCTTGAGCGCGAGCGCCGCAAGGTGAGGATTATTCGCAAGCTGCAGCTGGGCGTTCGCGATCTGCATGTAGTATTCGGACTCAGCCAGAATCCACGCGTCACGTGCACCTTCGGAAACGCCGGCCAGGGACGCAACCGAGCCCTCGAGCGTTGACATACGGGCAGGTAGAGAGCTCAGCAGGCGAACGCGTTCATCGAGTTCCTGCCGAAGCGCGCTCAGTGTCGCCTCGATGTCGGGGTCCTCGGCATCCAGCGCGGCAATTTTTGCCTCCAGCTCTGCGAGCGACGCGTCTGACGACGCAAGGCGATTTTCCAGTCTTGCGTAATTGTCACTGGCGCTGGTGTCACGTCCAGTGAGCCAGCCCTGCCATGCCGTGTAGCCGGCCGCGGCAAACGCAATGATAGAGACCAGGAAAGCCAGCCAGGCGACGGAATTGCCGGAGCGCTCGCGCCGCGGCTTTTGCGGGATCACCTCGTCCGCGACGGTCTCATCGCCCACCGGTTCTTCGGCAACAGGCTCTTCGGCAACAGGCTCTTCAACTACCGGTTCTTCAGCCGCTGGATCATCCACAGGCGTTGCTTCCTCATCGGCGGCGAGAGGGTCCTGCTCTTTATTTTTGTCGCTCATGGTGCAATTCCGGAATCGGTACTTTGTAGTGCGATGATCGCCTTGACCATGTCGTCGGCCCCTGGCCCGGATGCGAGTACTGGCCGGGATGCGGGGTAGCGATCCAAAGCTTCTTTTAACACACGACCAGCAGGCGTAACCAGTGGGGTTAGTTCGAGCTGCTCCCTGCACCAGGCAGGTAGCAAATCGATCAGATTGGTCAACGATTGTACGCTCATGACGGTCACGACATTGATATGCCCCTGGCGCCATCGCGACTCGAGATCGGCGAGCGTATCGGGGCCGGGTTGCGGCTGCCGGCGCTCATATACCGACAAGTAGTCGACGAGCGCTCCGCGCGCCGTGAGTTTGTCGGCCAGCAATTCGCGGCCGGTCGCGCCACGGATGATTCGTACCCGCTTGCCCGCGACATCGCGAAGGGCGTCTTCGGCGAGCAGATGCTCACTGTCGAAGCCGCTGGCGGGTTGAATGTCGACGACGCGTCCCGCGGCCCTCACGGCATTGGCTGTCGCCGGACCGATGACGGCAATCAGGCCATCCCCCGTGTATCCGATGCCATACTCGACGGCATTGCGGCTTACAAAAATGACGATATCGGGTTGTTCGAGTGCGGCCGCTTCCTTGTCGACGCGGTTCGTGTCGAATGGCGTTATTTCGATGACCGGGAAACAGAATGCATGACCACCTTGTACTTCGATCGCATTGACGAGTTCATTCGCCTGGGTGCGAGGGCGCGTGACGAGAACGCCGACGCCTTGCAGCGGGCGATCAGCCATGCGTTGCTCCGGCCGCTTCGAGCAGTTCCGCCGCGCCCCGATCCAGAAGTCTGGCAGCCAGCTGTTCCCCGAGCTGCTCGGCGTCTTTCGCTGCGCCGCTGACGCTTTCGCGGATGGAGTCACTTCCATCCGGCATAGCCACGAGTGCCGTCACCGTGAGCGCATCGCCGTCGATGACCGCGTAGGTGGCAACCGGGGACTGGCAACTCGCCTGCAATTCGCGGGCAATCGCACGCTCGGCCAGCGTTGTCTGTACGGACGTAGAATGATTGAGTTTCGCCAGCACCTTGCGTAGTTCACTCGCGCTTTCGAGGCACTCGATGCCAACCACGCCCTGAGCCGCGGCGGGCAGCATCTCGTCCGGCTTGAACAGCTGACTGATACGATCATCAAACTTCAGCCGCTCGAGTCCGGCAGCCGCAAGAATGATCGCGTCATAATTACCGGCATCGAGCTTGGCCAGGCGCGTGTTGACGTTGCCGCGCAAGGGTTCTATTCGCAAGTCCGGCCGCATCATTTTCAGTTGCGCCTGGCGACGCAGGCTGGAACTGCCGATGAGCGCGCCCTGTGGCAGGTCTGCCAGTTGCTCACCCTGTGGCGATACCAGCGCATCGGCGTGGTTGGCGCGCTCAAGCATGGCGGCAAGGCAGAAACCCTCAGGCATATCGGCTGGCACATCCTTCATGGAGTGGACCGCAATATCGGCTTCTCCACGCTGCATTGCGACCTCCAGCTCCTTGATGAACAAGCCCTTGCCGCCAATTTTCTGCAGGCTGCGGTCCAGAATCTCGTCACCTCGTGTGGACAGAGGGATGAGCTCAACGGATCCGACTTCAGGGAGACCCTCGAGCAGGGCGGCTACGTGCTCGGCCTGCCATAGTGCGAGGGCACTCTTACGGGTAGCAATACGAATTTTCATGATTCTTTTAAACGACGCCTTACTTCGGCCACATGCCGGCGGCTGATTATCAGCTCTTTGTCGTCGACATGCGAGCCGTCACGCAGTATGACCCGGCTTTTGCCGTCGGGGTCTTTCTCGATGCGATCGATACGATCCACCGCGATCAGGGCACTGCGATGGATGCGAACGAATCGGCTGCCGAACTCGGCCTCCAGCGACTTCAGTGAATCATCGATGAGGTCCTGACCGCTATCGTGATCTACCGAGACGTATTTCTGGTCCGCCCGGAAACAGGCGATTTCGCCCACGGGAATCAGCTTGAGCTCACCGTGGGTATACGCGCAGACATGCTTGCGCTGCACTTCGAGGTTGGCCTCCGCGGCGGCCTCGGACAAGGCGCTGCGCGCAAAGCGCGCCGCATGTTCGAGCGCACCGGTCAGGCGCGAGCGCCGCACCGGCTTCAAAACGTAGCCGATGGCGCGCGCTTCGAACGCGTCGACAGCGTATTCGTCGTAGGCCGTTGTAAACACGACGGCCGGCGGTGGATCCATCGTATTCAGATGATGCGCCGTCTCGATGCCCTCCATTCCCGGCATGCGGATGTCGAGCAGCACGATGTCAGGTTTGCACTCGGCGGCCAGTGCCAGTGCCTCGTGGCCATTGCCGGCCTCGCCAACCACGTCGTAACCGTCTTCATCTGCCAGGAGCTGCTGCAATCGGTCGCGTGCAGGTTTTTCGTCGTCGACGATCAGGATCTTCACGATGCGTCCTCGTCGACAGGGAATCGCAGCGTCACGGTGTAGCGCTCGTTACTGTTATCGACACTGACCGACGCCCTGCTGCCGTAGGCCAGTTCGAAACGCTGGCGGATATTGTCCATAGCCATCTTGTTGCCGTCTTTGTTGCGTGCCTTGCCGGGCGCAACCGGATTTGAAACGGCGATCTGCAGGTAGCGGCCATCTCTTGTGCCCGTCACGATGACCTCGCCGCCATCGGGCAACAGCTCAATACCATGGTAGATCGCGTTCTCGATTAGCGGCTGAATCGTCAGGCTCGGAATGCGTGCGCGCATTGGCAGCTGGTCGATATTCCAGCGGACCTTCAGGCGATCACCAAGGCGCAGTTTTTCGATGCGCTGGTAGATTGCCGCGACTTCGAGCTCTTCCTTGAGACTCGTGCGATCCCGCGTGCTCGACAGACTGGCTCGCAGCAGGTCGGAAAGATCTTCCACCGCCTCTTCGGCCTGGCGGGGATCGGTGCGGGTCAGCGACGCGATCGTATTCATGCTGTTAAACAGGAAGTGCGGACGTATCAACGCCTGCAGCGCGCTGACGCGCGCCTGCGCCTCGAGCACGATGCTACGCCGCCACTCACTTGAGACATACAGGTAGCGCATACCCAAGGCGATAAATATGGAGCTGATGGCGAATGTGCGCAGCAGGAATTCCGAATGAGAGTCGTCGATGATCGAGACACCGCCAAAGCGCCACATCAGCTGCCAGGACAGCTCTGCGACGACGAGGCACGTGACCTCGAGAATGATGAAACTCAAGAGGAAAGCGCGTGTTTTCCCGGCCTGCTCGAGCCACTGGCGTAGCTGGCACATGACCGCCAATCCGAGCAGCGTCAGCCAGAGAACGAAAAACGAAATCTTCGACAGCTGGAGCAGAAATTGTCCATCGGGGCCGTGCGCTGCGAGCGTAAGTACGATGGCCACGAGCTCAGCGACGAGCAGGACGATGAATAAGGTCCCCGCTGCACAGAAGTCAGGCAGGTAGACCTGGGTGTCTTCGCTGGTTGGAGTGGGGGCTGCCGTCAAGCGCGCATTCCTTCAACTGATGCGGGCATTGTAGCGCCCGAGCGCCCGCGCCGCTTGGGCGCGAGTCGCGTTCAGGAACAGAATTCGGCGATCTGCTCTTCAGCTTTCCGGCGGGCTTCCTGACTTTGAGAGTCGTCAAGGTAGACCCGCTCGCCATTATCATCCGTGCGATACAGTCGCCGTGCCTGTAAATAGGATTCAAGGCGCGCGCGCGCCCGGTCGCAGCGGTCGCTGCGTTGTTTTTCGGCAGCAGCGTTTTCGGCCGCTTCCTGCTCGGCGGCTGCGGCAGTGGATTTAGCTTCCTCGCGCGCTGTCTGCGCGTCGACACGAGACTTGACGCGTGCCTGCACGGAACTTCGGTCGGTCGCGCGATACGTCAGATCGAGGCGCTCTTCGGTGGCGGCGCCGGTCGGGCGATCTTCATAGTGGACGTTGCCGTCGGCGTCGATCCACTTGTAGATTTCGTTAGCCATGGCGCCCATCGACACCGTCATTGCTGCTATCGCACATGTGAGAACTATCCGTTTGCCTTTCATCGACGTCCTTCCTGACACAGCGTGCCTTTCATAAGGTGTTGAAGCAGAAAGCATTACACCACGAAAAGGAGACAGGCGGCTGTGATAATGATCACAACGTAAAGCGGGCTTCGATCGGCCCAAAAAAAAGGGCGGGCCATCAAGCCCGCCCTTCAGGGATTATGACAAGTTACTCCGCAGAGGTGAATTCGGGATAGGCCTCGAGGCCACATTCCCCGATGTCTACGCCCTCGTACTCCTCTTCCTCGGAAACCCTGATGCCGAGCGTCTTCTTCAGAATGATCCAGACAACCAGGCTGGCGAGGAAGGTCCAGAAGAAGATCGAGGCGATACCAACGATCTGGCCGACAAAGGAGGCATCACCATTGTTGAACAATACCGCGAGTACGCCCCAGATACCGACTGTGCCGTGCACCGAAATGGCACCGACCGGATCGTCGATCTTGAACTTGTCGAGCGTCACGATCGACCCTACGACGAGCAGACCACCAACGGCACCGATGAGCGTTGCCGACAGCGGCGCCGGCGACAATGGATCCGCCGTGATGGCGACAAGCCCGGCGAGCGCGCCGTTGAGTGCCATTGTGAGGTCGGCTTTTCCGAACCAGAGTCGGGAAAGCAGCAAGGCGAACACCAAACCACCGGCTGCGGCCATGTTCGTATTGACGAACACCAGTGCAACCGAGTTCGCCTCGCCGACGTCGGAGACCTTGAGTTCAGAACCACCGTTAAAGCCGAACCAGCCGAGCCACAGGATCAGCGTGCCCAACGCGGCCAGCGGCAGGTTAGATCCTGGAATGGCATTGACCTGGCCGTCTTTGCCGTACTTGCCCTTGCGTGCGCCGAGTACGATGACACCGGCCAAGGCCGCGGCGGCCCCGCAGAGGTGAACCGTGCCCGAGCCGGCAAAGTCAAAATAACCGAAGCTCTCCGTGAGGAAACCGCCGCCCCAGTTCCAGAAGCCCTGCACGGGGTAGATAACCGCGGTCAACACGACGGTAAACACGAAGAACGACCACAGCTTCATGCGTTCAGCTACGGCGCCCGACACGATCGACATCGCCGTTGCGACAAACACGACCTGGAAGAAGAAGTCCGAAAGATTCGAGTAATAGGTGTCACCGCCGCTGGCAATGACGTCGGACGCTGCGTTGTCGCTCGATGTCAGGAGGCCGCTGCCGATAGTCGTCAGACTCTGGAAGATCCCGCCCTCGAACTGCCCGGGGTACATAATTGCGTAGCCACACAACATGTACATGATGCAGGCGATTGAGTAGAGGCCTACGTTTTTAGTCAGGATCTCCGCTGTGTTCTTGGCGCGTACGAGGCCGGCCTCGAGCATTGTAAAGCCCGCTGCCATCCACATGACGAGCGCGCCCATGACGAGAAAATAGAAAGTATCGAGCGCGTAGGCGAGTTCCGTAACCTGCGCTGCTACCTGGGTTGTGTCCATGATGAGTTCTCCCTAAACCGCTTCAGCGCCGGTTTCACCGGTGCGAATGCGAATGGCCTCTTCGAGTTCGGAAACAAAGATCTTGCCGTCGCCAATCTTCCCGGTCCGTGCCGTATTGGCGATGGCTTCGACCACCTGTTCGGCGACGTCGTCCGCAACGGCGAGTTCAATTTTCGCCTTCGGCAAAAAGTCAACGACGTATTCGGCGCCGCGATAAAGCTCGGTGTGGCCACGTTGTCGCCCGAACCCCTTGACCTCGGTAACCGTGATGCCCTGGATGCCGATGTCGGCAACGGCTTCACGAACATCGTCCAGTTTGAACGGCTTGATAATTGCCGTGATCATTTTCATGGTGAGCTCCCTACAGGTCGAACGACTTGCCGATGGTGAATACGATCGACTCCTCATCGTCACCGACGAGGTCGTCGTTGGCGAAGATCAAGGCAACGCCGAGATCGATGTCGGCAACTGTCGCGCCGTAACCGAGCTCGAGGTACTCACCTTCGAAGTCCTGCGAAAAACCGGCCAGGGTCCCGTACAGGCCGGACTCACCGGCCAACGTGAGGGCGTAATAGGTGTAGTCCTGAGTGGGGCCGTCGAAGTTGTCGTACTCGCCAACAGCGATATCGAGCGATAGAGGCCCGAATCCGGTGCCGAAATTAATCTCCTGATAGGTGTCATCGAAGTCACCCGTATAGAAGTAGCCGGTATAGCCGATGCTAAGATCGATTCCGCCGAGTTCGCTGGCGTAACCGAAGTAGCCGTCAACCTCGAGTCCGTCCCCGACATCGGCCGCCCAGGTGCCCACGTAGAAGCCGCCGGACTCGTAGTCCAGCCCGCCACTGGCAGACGAGTTCTTCTGGAAGATGCCGCGATAGTGATACTCGCTCGCATAGCCGAGATTTGCCGACAGATCGGCATGCGCTGTACCGGCTAATAGCAGTAATGGAAGGGTGAATCTTGCAATTTTCATGTTCGTGCTCCGAAGTGAATAGGTGACGTTAGTCATTTCACCCCGTATTAAGCAGAAACCGTGCCAATATGATTATTTAGTGAAGTATCAGCGTCTTACTGAATACGCTATGTGGCAGCCGCACTCTCGTGGTGCATCGACCATAGCGTTTGCCCCGTTTTGGCACGTGCATTTGTTGCCAAAGATCTCGGTAAATGCAGCTGGTCATTTGGCCGGAGCTCAGGTATCAAACAGTTATGACCGATGACTCTGTAGAAAGCCTTGCCAGCAAGCTGGCCGACGCCGTACCCGAGGGACTCCGCTCCATGCGCGAGGACCTCGAGGACAATTTTCGAGCAGTGCTGCGTTCGTCGCTGAGCAAGCTCGATCTCGTTACACGCGAGGAATTCGAGGTGCAGGAAGCCGTCTTGGCGAAAACCCGGGACAAGCTCGAGGCACTTGAAGCACGCCTGAAGGAACTGGAAAAACCCTAGGAGCGCGCAAGGCAGGCTCCAGCATGGCCAAGGAGGGCCGGATGAACCTCGCGATATTGCGTTGCCGTGCCCAGTACGGCACCGAGGCACCCCCTGTCACGATCGAAGTTTTCCTCTCTGGAGGTCTGCCCGCGTTTACGATTGTCGGCCTGGCCGAGACGGCGGTACGCGAGAGTAAGGATCGCGTTCGTGGCGCGCTGATGAGCTCGGGCTTCGAGTTTCCACAGCAGCGCATCACGATCAGCCTTGGCCCCGCAGAAATGCGCAAGACGGGCGGTCGATTTGATCTTGCTATCGCACTGGGCATTCTTGCGGCCCGCAAGCAGTTTCCTGTCCATGCACTGCAACAGGTTGAGTGCTATGGGGAGCTTGCGCTGAATGGTGACTTGCGTCCGGTGGTCGGGTTGCTGCCGGCAGTCATCAAGGCGCATGAGGTAGGGCACCGGGTCATTGTGCCGCAGGCAAATGCGGCCGAGGCGGCGCTCGCCGGTGCAGAAGTCATTGGTGCATCGAGCTTGCGCGATGTGGCCGAGCACCTCGCCGGGCGGAAGCCAATTACGCTCGCGTCCAGCGCAAAGCTGCCCGGGAATGAGCGTTGCGGCGCCGAGCTTGCTGACGTGAAAGGACAGCGTTATGCCAAGCGCGCCCTGGAAATTGCCGCAGCGGGTAACCACAATCTGCTGTTCGTCGGACCGCCCGGCACGGGCAAGAGCATGCTCGCGCGTCGACTGCCTGGCCTGCTCCCGACATTGTCGAAGTCCGAGGCGCTGGAAACAGCGGCCATAAACTCGCTCGCCGGGGTTACCGTCGACATGTCCGGGTGGAACAAACGACCATTCCGGTCACCGCACCATACGGCCTCGGCGGCGGCACTCGTTGGTGGTGGGCCCAGGCTCTCACCGGGCGAGGTGTCCAGAGCTCACAATGGCGTGCTGTTTCTCGACGAGCTGCCCGAGTTCAATCGCAATGTTCTCGAAGTGCTGCGCGAGCCCATGGAAACGGGCTCCATCACCATTGCCCGCGCCGGCATGCACGCAGATTTTCCGGCCCGATTTCAGCTCATTGCTGCCATGAACCCATGCCCGTGCGGGTATCTTGGCGACGACCAGTCCGATTGCCGTTGCAGCGGTGACCGGGTAGTGACCTACCGGAATAAGGTGTCAGGCCCTCTCCTCGACCGCATAGACCTTCACGTCGAGGTTCCGCGACCGTCGACGGCGATGTTGCGCGGTAACGGTCCCGATGGCGAAACCAGTTCGGTTGTCGCGGAGCGGGTTGCCGAGGCATGGCGATTGCAGGTGCGGCGGGCCGGCTGCGCCAATTCGCGACTGGAGGGTGAGCAGCTCGCAGCTGTTTGCGCGATTGACGACACCTGCTGGTCGCTTCTGGAAAGCGCGGCCGAGCGCTTCAACATGTCAGCGCGGGCGCACCAGCGTGTACGACGTGTGGCGAGAACGATCGCGGATCTCGCCGGAGCCAAAACGATAGCGCCCCCGCATGTTGCGGAGGCGCTTTCTTTAAGGTGTCTGGACAGGCGTCCGTGAGAGGGCCGCAGGGCCCGCAATTGCCTCTACGAAGATTCGTCGATCATGAAGTCGACGGCGCTGGTAACCTCTTCGTCCGACAGGTCGATGCGGCCACCCTTGGGAGGCATGTAGCCCGACGCGCCGGAAAATCCTTCCAGCGCATGCTGCGTGAGTACATCAACGCCCTGCGCAATACGATCTGCCCACTGCGCCGTATCGCCGACAACCGGGGCGCCACCCACACCGGAAGCGTGACAGGCAAGGCAGGCCGTGTTGTAAACCTGCGGGCCGGTCATCGCCGTGGCGACGGGCTCTGGTTCTGCCGCTGTCTCGACGACGGGTGCGTCAGCCTGTTGCTCCTCGCCAGGCAGATAGACCTCGCCAACCGGCGCGATCCGCTCCAGGACAGCCGCCTGATATTCGGCCGTCTCGCGCGTGTATACCTGCTGCGTGGATTCCGACATCTTCGCTGCCAGGACGTAGATGCCGATAGCGGCCACAACGAGGACGCCGATAACGAGGGAATACATGTCAAAAAATTTCTGGTCCCGACTCAACTTACTGCTCCGGAGCTTGTTTGCGAAATTCGACCGAACGATGGGTCCGGCGGTGGCGGGCGATTATATAACAAGAGAGCGGCGCAAAGTGCAGTATGAGAGCTGCGTTGTTATGGCGCGGTCGTCATGCCGATGTGCTGGCAGGATGTTCGCCCAGGTGACAATGCGATGAGATCGCTCGCTGAAATCGATGCGCATGGCAAAGCGGCTGACTGGATCGCCGGGCGATCAAACGGAATAACGGTGGTGTTGAAATCCGCTTTGACTATGTTGCGTCGGGGATCGTTTCGACCCGGAGGATTACCGCGAATTCGCCGAGTTTCAGCGCCAGGCCGCAGATGCCATAGAGCAACGACCAATAATCCTGTAAACACTAAATTATAGACTTCTAATATATTATTCTTTATATTAGTAGGCCTGATGAGCAAATCCACGCGCAAGTTGCCGCCGTTCAGCTACATGCAGGAACATGCGACGGATGCGGCCGGCCTGATGAAGGCGCTGGGGAATGAAAGCCGACTGATGATTCTCTGCGTCCTGGCAGAGGGCGAACGCTCGGTCAGCGATCTCAATACGATAGTGCCCTTGAGCCAGTCGGCGCTGTCGCAGCAACTGGCGCGTCTTCGGCAGCAAGGTCTTGTCGAGACGCGGCGCGAATCCCAGACGATTTATTACTCACTCGCAAAGGGCCCGACAGACAGGATAATCAACCTGCTGCACGATATTTACTGTGGGCCCAACGACTGTTCAAGCAAGGACTAGGATAATGAATTCAGATTTCGGCTTCGGCAAAGTTGTCGACGCATCATTTGATGACGCCATTGACAAGGTGACCGCGGAACTCGAGAAAGAGGGCTTTGGCGTTCTATCGGACATCGACGTCGCGGCCAAGATGAAGGCAAAACTCGACAAAGACATGCCGCGCTACCGAATCCTCGGTGCCTGCAACCCTGCACTTGCCTACCAGGCTATCTCGGCTGTAGAAGATATCGGCTTGTTGCTGCCGTGCAATGTACTTGTGCGCGAGGACTCGAACGACAAGGTCCACGTCGATTTCATGGACCCCGAAAGTGTGTTGTCTCTCGTGAAAGACCCGGCTGTCGCGCCGCTGGCGGCTGACGTAAAAAGCCGCCTGCAACGCGTGCTAGAAACACTTTAGAAACAGGGCTACCAGCATTTGTCCGAAGCGCCAGACTTACTTTTGGCGCCGGTCTGGGTGATGGTCAGGCTCCCGCAGTAGGTGTCGCGTGACAACTGACTGTTGAGCGGGGCGGCTGTCGCAGTCCACGTGGTAGCCGTGACGTTGGAGAGCGATAACGAATATACAGCGTCCGCGTCGCTCGCTACCGTCGACGTACCATTATCATCGATGACATACGGGTTAGCTGGAAAGCCGAGGTTGGTAATGTCAGCCGCAAAGCGCTTGTTGTCCATGAAGAATTGCTGCTGACGATCGGCGACCTGAAGCAGCGCATTCTGCGCTACAGACCGCTTTGTCTTGATGACATAGCGGTCGTATGAGGGATAGGCGAACGCCGAAATGATGGCAATGATCGCTACCACGATCATCAGTTCGATCAGCGAAAAGCCTCGTTGAGCGTTTCTCGATTTCGTTGGATTCTTGTTCATCGTTCCTACAGGTCCTCATCTTCAGCCAGGTACCAGAAAGTACGCCAGCGTGTCGTTGCATTGACGTTGTCGATCTGCAGGTCGGGCCGCAGGATCTTGTTGGGCGGTACCGAGACAACCTCTGCCGGGATACCCAGCGACTGCAGCTCGACGCTGCGGTCACTCTTGCTCGTTGGCTGGTCCGGGTTGTCCGGATCGTCATCACTCGAGTCGTAGTTGATTACCGACGTCGCATCCTGCAGCGAGACAGCGTACAAGCGTCCCGCGCCTTCACTCGGTGAGCAGGCCGTTGCGCCGCCACCGGCTTGCGGCAGGTAGGTTGTGAAAAACACCTTGCCGACGACCGTCAATGGCGTTGCCAGCACTTTCTCACCAGACTCCTCGAGCATCAGGCGCCAGCCCTTGCTCAGGTCGATCGAGCAAGGAGTGTCTGACTGCAGGCAGTTGCTGGTCACGTCTCCGAGTTGCAGCAACTGAATGCTCTCGTCGACGCCGCTGCCCGGAGCCGTGTGCCGGTCCTTTAGCATGAACGTGAAATTGACCGTTGTGCCACCCACATCGAGCGGGTTGGGGCGGTTACCGGAACCAATGACGATGCCGTCAAACAGTCCGTTACCGTCCTTGCTCGGGACGATATCCGGTCGATGGAAGAAGCGACGATCCGAAATTATGCCCATGGCGCCGCTGGTGTGGCGGCCAAGCGAAGCGAGCAGCGTCAGTTTCCAGTCGGCCGTATCGGGGCCCTGGATATCGGCGCGCCACACGTTACCGCCTGTGTCACCAACAACGATGCGGTCCGTAAAGCCGTCACCGTCCGTATCGGCTACCGCGAGCGTTGACGGAATACTGTCAACGAGTCGCTCGTGTTCGAATACCGTTGCCGAACCACCTGTACCGCGGCGCGCTTTCCAGACGAGCTGGCCGGTCTCGGCATCAACAACGTAGATAGCGTTGCCTTCAGAATCGTCGCTGCCAAGTACACCGCGAGCGTCTTTGTTCTTGTCATAGCCGCCAGCAAACATGACTACTGCCCGAGGTCCGCTCGGAGAGTTAACGAGTCCGACACGCGGGTTCGAGAATGTGTAACCGAGTTCTTCGAAATCTCCGCCCTTCTCGATCGTCCACATCAGGCGCGGATTCTCGGGATAGGTGATATCGAACGCGTAGTAGGCTTTGCCGCCGCGCCGCATGCCAACGTAGAGGTAAACCTTGTCACCATCGCTCGCGATAATTGAACCATCGAAGTTACGGTCCTGCATGAAAGCGACTGGCGCCCCGTCAACGGTATAAGGGTGTTTCACGCCGGTGCTGTTCGCGCGCAGGATCTTCTGAGCTCCCATTGCCTTGCGGGGCATGAACGCCCAGACTTCCTGACCACTTTCGCTGCCGCCGGTGTTCGTATTGCGAATCATGCGCAACATTCCGTCGTTGGTTGCGACAGCAACATAGATAGCCGGGTTCGACGGATCGGTGTAGGCACCGATAGAGCCGTAGTTGATCGGCAACGGGCGCGAGTGCAGTGCGTCGCCGAAGAGCCATTCGCGCGCCTCATCGGTCTTGTTGTTGTCGTTGAGATCGTCAATATCGATGCCACGAGCAAAAGCGATGAGTTCTTCAGCTTCCTCGACCGTGGCGACGTCGAAGTCAGACACGAGGCCAGCCGCGACGGCTGAGTCTACATTGAGATGGCCGAGCGAAGAATTCGTGCGATCGTAGTAAATCGTGCGGCCGCCGAGTCCATTAGCCTCTTGAGGACCACCTTTCAGGAACCCTGGGATTATTTGTCCGGCACCACCGCGTGCAACCACACGGCCATCACGTCCGGCGACTTCACCGGCATCGAGGTCCGGGTCGGGAAGCGCATCGGGAATGGTCCAGCTGGTCAGCGCGTCGAAGCGGATACGGCCGTCGGCCGCAATCGCCGGAGTGCCCCTCGCATCAACCAGCGTAGCAGTGGCGGATGAGTCGTTTGCGCCCGTCAACTTGAGCTTTTTGATGTTGCCAACCCAGGAGGGGCGCGCCTCTCCATCAACCTGGAACAGCGCGATGTATACGTTGTCAGTGATCTCGGCGCGGTTGAATACGTTGACCGGAACGGAGGCCGCAACGAATGTCGTGCTGACACTCAGGATCTGTCTGAAGACCTCCTGCAGGGTTGCAACGAGTTCGTCCGGGTCATCGGACAGGGCAAGTGGCACGCCGGTACCGCCGGCACGCGCATAGCTCTTGGTCAGGGTATTGATTTTCGTCTCGTCAACGATGAAGTAGGAAATGACGTTTTGCTTGTCATCGAGGTCAGGCACTGCGCCGTAGCTACCATTCGCAAGGTCGGCATCGTTCAGGTACTGGATTACATCTGCGAACTCCTGCTGAGGAGAGCCGAAGCCACCCGAAGATACGGGGTTTTCGATAGCGTCGTCAGAATCATCGTCCTGGTTTGATACCTGGAACATCATGTTGACCGTGTAAATCTTCGAACATGCACCTAGTGGACTGATAGGGGTGACGTACTCACGATGTACTTTGGCGCCGGTCTCTATGGACGTATCCCACGCGATGGCAGGATGATCTACGTCGAGGTTGTACGTGTTCTTGGTGCCAAAGTCAGTGTAGCCGTTATGGGCGTTGTAGACGGCCTGTCCTGTGAGGTAACGGAAGAATTCGAAGAATAGCTCCTTACCCTGGTAATCATGGCTGACACTACCAAGCGGTGTTGGTATTGACGCCAGGATCTTGTGGAATTGCGCCTTAGCCCCATTGGTATCGCCCTTCTCAAAGGGTTGGAAGCCCATCGCAATGTAGCCGCCGTTACTGCACAGGGTGCGGCCAAACCCCTCGCAGTCATATATGTTGTCGTGATTGAGCATGAGACCCACGCGCACGCGTTCGAGCGGGTCGAACACTTTCTCCATCGCTCCCCGGAGGACGTCGAAGAAAGTGTAGGGCCCGGTGGCGCTCATGTATCCCTCTTCGATAAGAGTATCGCACTCGTCATCGGTGCATGCTCTCGCAGCGAGGTTCGGTCGATAGTCGAGCGAGAACATGACCATCGGCTCACTACCTGGTGGCAGGCCGTCGCCAGGGTTCATGTAGACATCGGTGTCATCAGCACGTGCAGAGCCGACCGTGAAAATCAACGAGGCCAGCGCCGCCGTGATGAGAGCTTTCAGGAGTTTGGTATCCATACCGGTATCTCTACTCAATTATCCAATTACTGCTTCGGCACAAGCACAAGCACACCTTCGGTGACCTGCTCACGACCAAGGCCGTCTTCAACCCGGTCAAATGTCGTAACCACTCGAAATGACGCACTGCTGAACTTGTCGATGCTCGTTTCGACGACCCGTGGTGGTGGCCGAAAAATCGTGCCTGTTCGTTCTACACGCGCCTGCATGTGATCATTTGCAACGGCGCTCGCGAGCACGGGATCGGTGACGGGCAGGTCGTTGCGGTTGCAGCCAGTCTCGTTGGCCGTGCATGCGGTGTATCCCGTATTGCCCACCACCGGCGTCGAGGCGGGGCTGGCAACAATTGCGTCGGCCAGAGCTTGAGCCGCCTGCTCGGCAGCAACCCGGGATTCCTCGTTTTGCGCCATGAACAAGCCGATGTTGCTCGAGCGCATCGACGATATTGTGTACAGCGTGATGGCGACGAGGAACATCAATGCGACAACGAGAATCGCGCCGCCTTGTCTTTTCATTGTTGGAAGAGGTCTGTTTCTCATACTAGAAGCCCATAATGTTCATGGCGCGAATGTTCTGAATTGACACGCTTGTCGAGAACACGCGACGGTGAAAACTATCACCCGGAACCAGGTCCGGGGCATTGCTGATCGAGTATGTCTTGTTGTTGACGTAGCGGGTGTCGTTCTCGGTGGTGCGAGCAATCAGGAAAATTCGGGCCGCAACGACATCCTGCATCTGCGCGAGAGTCGGGTTGGACAGGTACACATTCGGATGCCCGTCCTGAGTGGTATCAATACCATATTCGATCTGCAGGTTTTCAATGCCAGTCGCAAGGCACTCCGTCGTCATGCTTGGCCCACCGCCGCTCAGTGCCTTTCGGCACAGCGTCGGTATGTTGTCACCGGGTGTATTGGCGAACTGGCGAATGTAGTAAATGCTGGGGCGGAAAGCCCAGTGAGCACTTGGCGCAGCGACAACCAGCGGCGGTGCTGTCGGCGCGACACCGCTGAACATCACGCCGACCGTTCCGTTGGTGCGCAGGTACGCGCCGTTTGCAGAGAGGGCGGTTGCTTCCGCGCCGGCAACTCGCTTGATGGCAACTACGTCTGTCCCATCCTGAAGTTCGCCACCGGTAAAGCAGGAGTGAGCGGCGGTAACAGCAGCATTGGTTGCGTTGTCGATGGCCATGATCGAGAGACTGTTGCCGGTACCAGCTTCGGTTGCGCGGTACATCCAGTTGGCCTCGCCAACGGGCCCACAGTCCGTGCCGATCGCCAGGTCGCCGTCGTAAGATACGGAACCCGGAATATGCAGGTCGGCATAGTGACCCGCCATGCTGATGTCGAACGCAATTTCGCGCAGTGCGAATCGCGCGTCGTCCTGCATGCGGCCGATATTTTCGTCCTGCTTGAAGCTGTAGCTGTTATTCACGAAAACGGAAATGATGGCGCTTGCGAGTGCCATCGACAGCAGCATGGCTATCATCACCTCTACTACTGAGAAGCCGGCCTGGTATTTTTTCAACGCAATAGTCATCAAAATGTCTGCTCAGATGGTCGGGTCGATGTACGTGGGAATCTGCATGATGCGGCGGAACTCATTGTTGTCACCGTAATTGCCGCCGGCCGTGCCGCATGCGCTTGCATTTCCATTGCTCATGGAAGCGGAACCGCGCCAGACGATCGTAACGCTGTAAACACCGGCAACTCCGCCGGCAGGCCCGTTGATACACAGCGTTGGCAGGACGAGGCCACCGGATCCCGTGTTTCCGTTCATTTCGAGGTTGCCGTCAAGAACCTGCTCCCAGAACCAAAGATCATGGGCTGCTTTTTGTGCTGCGTTACAGACGGCGGTGCCTTTGCAATTGGGCACAGGTTCCCCGCCGCGGGTGCCACCGCCGATTTCGTCCGCTGCGAGGTAGACATTCATCGCGTCGCCATTGACCCGCATGTCTTCGAGCAGGCCATGTGCGATCTGCGAACCGGAGGTGCGCTGCAGGGCCTCGAAATTCGATTGTTTCGAAACGGTTTGCAGGCCGGCGACAGCAAGCAGGCCCACGCTGAAAACAATCAGCGCGACCAACAGTTCGATAAGGGAAAATCCGCCTTGTCTGATGTTATTGCTCATCGCTCGTTCCTAGATACATGCCGGTGCGCTGCCATCGACCAGCGTTCTGCTGAGCCGGGGGCGTCCGGACAAATCGATGATCATGACCTTGGCGTAATTTGCACCTCGTTTGTCGCAGACCGTGAACGAACCCGAGCTGCCGTTGAGTGATGCGTTCATTACACGACCGTTTGGTCGATACATGATGAACGTCGGGAACTGGCCCGATTGGATCGTCAATCCGTCCGCGCTGCCCGAAGATGCGATGATGGTTTCGCCGCTATCGACGTTACGATCGCTGTCGGGGTCAGAGAAAACAATCCAGCCGGCGCTCCAGCCAACCGCCTCGCAATTCGTACCGCCAGAGCTCGGGCATATTGTTACGCGGGCGTTTGTCGTGACCGCAGTACTGCGCGCCTGGTGAATCGAAGAAACAAAATCATTGATTGAGCCGGTCTGGCGGGCGTTAGACACGAAGATGTCGAGCGCGGGAACGGCCATCGACAACAGCAGGCCTGTCAGGCCGACCGCTATCAAGAGCTCAATGAGCGTGAAACCGTTCTCTCGACGCATTACATAATCCCTGTCTTACTTTGCTGCCGTTTCGATATTTTCGGGTGTCACGGATTGCCGACAGCCACGACGAAATCGTAGGAGTTATGCGGTTTTCGGGATGAGACGCAGGTCGGATTTGCAGCAAATGGAGCCCGGATTAAAGTCATTACTGTGAACTGTGCACGCTGTTATGTTTGCTCGGTGTCGAAATCGTCAAATGCACGAATTTGCTTCACTCACCCCGGTTTTGTGACACCAGTCAAGGGATTCGATGTGAATTCCGCCCATACTGCGGCTTCTTGAGGAGCGTGTTATGAAGCGGTTTTTCGTGAGTTTGGTATTCGTGTTCGGCTTTACTGCGGTCGCACAGGCTGATGTCTGGAGCTGGGTGGATGCAGGTGGCAATACGCATTTCGTCGACACGATGAAATCCATCTACACCTGGGTCGATGAGACTGGCGACGCGCATTACAGCGATACGCCGGACCATGAGGATGCAGTTTCGGTAGAGCTGGTCTGGGTTTCGAGCGGCACGCTGGATACCTTGCAGGCCAGGAATGACGAGTCTGAGTCCGCGTATGCCTACCCCGGGGAGACGCCGGATGAGCGGGCCGAAAGAGAAAAGGCCGAGTCCTACTACTGCAAGCGCGCGACCGAAATCTACGATTCGTATGTGAGCGCACCGCGGTTGTACAAGACGGGCGAGAGCGGCGAACGCGAGTATCTGAGCAAGGAAGATGCGGCGAGAACGATCGCCGAGATGCGCGAGCAAAAAGACGAACACTGCCGCTAGATGGTATCGAGTACTGGGGCCGAAGCCATGTACTTACCGAATTCACTGTACGAACGCGCGCCACATTACTGGCTATTTATCGGCATGCTGTTAGTTGTACTCGGGATCTACCTTGGCATCGAGATGAGCATCCCGTTCCTGTATGCCGGCGTCTCGCTCGGTTTCGCATCATGCGCCTGGGGCGCGCATATCCTTATGCGTCGTTCACGCCAATCGGGCGATTCAGACACCATCGAGTCCGCAGCGTCTAAATAGCCTCGACGCCCAGGCCCATCGTTGTGCCGGGGTCAGCCGTGGCCGCTGCCAGGTAGCCGTATGCGCGAGGCATGACATGGCCACAGTAGAAACGAGTCGTCGCCAGCTTCGTATCAGCAAATGATGCATCGACGCCGCCCTCATCCGATCTTGAAACCAGCGTTGCTTTCGCGAGGAAGGCGCCGCCGAGCACGATACCGGCCAGCATCAACAGGTTAACAGAGGCGGTTCCGATGGCTGCGGGGTTTTCAGCCGCATTGCCGAGCAGCCAGTCCACACCTTGCTCGAGTTGTTCGAGCCCCCATCGCACGTCGCGACCAACAGACTGAAGTGCGTCGTCTTTTTCCATCGCATCACAGGTGTCCTTCAGCTCATCAATCAACGACTTTATCTCCCGACCTTCGTCCCCGAGGATCTTGCGACCGGCAAAATCGAGAGCCTGAATACCGGTTGTACCCTCGTAAATCGGCAGGATTCGAGCATCACGCATGTGTTGAGCCGCACCGGTTTCTTCGACGTAGCCCATGCCGCCGTGAATCTGTACGCCGAGTGATGTGACCTCCTGGGCCGTCTCGGTATTCCAGCCTTTCACGACGGGCGTCAGCAACGACAGGCGCAACTCGGCAGCCTTTCGTGCTTCATCGCTTTCTTCGTGGTGCAGCCTGTCGAGCCGCGAGGCGGTCGCGTAAGCCAGCGCGCGCATCGCTTCGGTCTGCGAGCGCATGAGCAGCAGCATGCGGCGAACGTCGGCGTGATGAATAATCGGGGCTCGCGGGCCCTGGCCCGGAACGCGACCCTGCACCCGCTCGTTGGCGTAGCTGCGCGCCAGCTGGCAGGCGCGCTCGCTGATTGCAACGCCCTGCAATCCAACCTCGATTCTCGCGTGGTTCATCATCGTGAACATCGCGGCGAGGCCTTTGTTTTCCTCGCCGACCAGGTAGCCGACAGCACCGTCGCCCTCGCCATAATTGATGACGCATGTCGGGCTGCCGTGAATGCCGAGTTTGTGTTCAACGGAGGCGGCAACGATATCATTCCGCTCGCCGGGGTTGCCGTCAGCGTCGAGGAGAAACTTCGGTATGAGGAACATGGAAATACCGCGGACGCCTTCCGGTGCGCCATCGATACGCGCCAGCACGAGATGGATGATGTTCTCGGTAAGCTCCTGATCACCCCAGGTGATGTATACCTTGTTGCCGAAAATACGGTATGCGTCGCCATCCCGTACGGCTTTCGTCTTGATGGCGGCAAGATCCGATCCGGCCTGGGGTTCCGTCAGGTCCATGGTCGCGGCCCACTCGCCGGTGGTTATTTTCGGCAGGTAGGCCTGCTTCAGCGCATCGTTGGCGTGTGCTTTGATCGCGTGAGTCGCGTCCCGCGTCAACATGGTTAACAGGGAGAAGGCCATGTTCGCGCTTTGCCACATCTCCGACGTGGCAAATTCAACCGTCTCGGGCAGCCCCATGCCGCCGTGCTCGGGCGACCCGCCGAGTGCCATCCAGCCGTTTTCTACGAGCTGTTGATTGACGTCGGCAAACTCCGCCGGAACCTTGACCTTGCCGTCCTCGACACTGACTCCCTGCTCGTCGCCAACACGGTTCGTAGGGCCCATAATGTCGTGCGCAAATCGACCTGCCTCGTCGAGAATCGGGTCTACATCGTCGATTTCGACCCCGTCATAGACGTTGAGCTGGAGTATCTCGTCGAGCCCTGCGGCGTAGCGAAGGCAGAATTTGATATCGTCGAGTGGTGCGTTGTAGTCCGTCACGGGTATGTTCTCCGGGCAAAAAATCTGGCCGTTTCGGCCGACAAATCAAGGCCAGCTAGAATATCCGATATCGGTCGTTTCGGGCTATACCACAAAGAAGTGATACAGCGGGGGGCGGAGCGCAACGCAAGCGCTGGCTTACTGATCGTAAAGATGATCGTATCGACTACGAAGGTCTGGTCAAAACGACAGGCTGAAGCCGCTCTAGTCGCCGTACCAGAGCGTATCGATCGTAGCCGTCGGCTCAATGGCGCCTTGTGAAATCAGTGCTGATTTGATCCGCTCGAGGACGGCCCCCTCGGTAAGACCGATGGCCGCTTCGAGGTCTTGGTCTCGCAATGCGGCAGTCATTGCTCCAGTGCCGCCT
>JBFFOS010000003.1:0-33750 GCA_041574375.1 Woeseiaceae bacterium | reverse complement strand
TACTATATGAATTTAGGTTGGTTCTTACGCTTGATTTTGCCTTCGCAAAGTCCAGCGCAAGCACCCACACAAATTATCTGATTAAGTTGTTAAAGAACGTCCTCGCTTTTTGCGAGGCAGACCCACAATTATACAGGCGAAGCGGGGCTAATCAACAGCCCTTCGGCGCCTGCAACTATTTTTTGGGAGTCTGCTGAAGGACACCGTTCCCTCAGAGAGCGGCGCATTATACGGCGCTATCACGGCTCGTCAACAACTTTTTTGAAGTTTTTTTTGCAGGGCCAAATCAGCGGCTGCCCGCACAGGTGATATGGGCACGCGTCTCACCAATAATGATCGTTTTTCCCGGGAAAAACCGCCTATATGGCGATTTGCGCCAGCCCATCGTCACGGGCCTCCTGGATATCGGCCAGGGCGCGGCAGCGGGCTCGAGCATCGATTCGCGCCTCGATTCCGCAAATTAATACTCTGGCCGTACGGACGCCCGACGAAATATTAGCAGGCGATGCTGGCATCGTCCGCAGATTTGCCCGTATCAGCGAGCCGGTGCGCACGATTTTCCGCGTTTCAGGACTGGTCCCGCGAAGCCCGCCAGTCCTTGTATTCCTGCTGGTCGCTAAGAATCCTAAGGAATCGGTCTCTCTGCAGTTTCTGGGGGATCAGCAGGTGGCCAAATCGATCCTCCAACTGGGTCAGCGCTTCCGTCGCTCCCGCGTAATTCTGAGCCGCGGTCCGTGTCCGCAACAGGGTCCACCAACTGAGCTCCAGATCGGGCTCCACCTGCGTAGCGCTCAGGGCGAACTCCTGGGCCCGCTCGAAGTCTCCAGCAGCCATGGCCGAAGTGGCCTTGAACGCCTCGGAAACACCATCCTTGAATCCCAGCGCGCCCTCAAATCGGTCGTATTCGACGATGGCCTGCTCGAAAAGCCGTCGCGAGACATAGTATTCGCCCAGGCTCAGGCTATGCAGCGCGTCGCCTGGGAAGTTCTCGACCAGCGCAGCGACCGCGGCACCGAGTCGGGTGGGGTCGCCGATAAGTCGGCAATACTGAAAATTCAGCACGACAACATGGGGATCTTGTCGCAGCGCTTCCTCCAGACCGTCATGAATCTGGAAGTATCGCCTCGGATTCTGGTCGCGGACCGCCTTAAAGAGCTCACCGACCTGGAAGAGCTGTCCCTCGGTGGGATTGCTCAACTCCAGGATACTCCTGACCGCCTCCTGGCTGGGCATGGCTCTTAACAGTTCCTTGCCCGCGATTTCGCTGAACCAGGCTGACTGGTAATAATCGAACCAGTCAACGATGACGAGTCGGCCTCCTTTTCCCAGCACCAGATCGTAGGAATGGTACGAGTACCGATAGCCGGAGGCTGCGTACCGAACGATAGCCCGAGCCTGGCCGTCCTGCGCTTCAAAAGAGATGATTTTCCCGATGATTTCACCGCCCGCTTCGGCCTGTGTGCGCGCACGCGGCATCGAACCGGTGAATATGCCTTCGAGATTCGTCTCGAAATTGTCTGCGAAAGCCTGCTTGACCTCCTCGTCCAGAACGTGCGTCCCGAACACCCGGCTCATCAACGCTTTGTCGTCAATGGCATCGTGGAACGTGCGGAAAGTGTTCTCGTTCAGACCATCGATAATGGCCTCGAACTGCTCGCGCATGCCATCGCCGCCCGACTGTGCCTCGGCAAACTGCGGCGTTGCTCCCAATACCAGCAGCAACGTGGCGAAAGTCAAAACTCTGTTCACTGCATTCACCTCCGGCACATGAGCAGCCCGCCAGCCGCAGGCCACCTTAGGCGAGCGTGACGCGCGCGAACTTGCGCTTGCCCACCTGGTAAATATGCGTGCTGCCCGCCTTGATTTGTAACGAGCGATCCTCAATCCGCTCGCCGTCAATCCTGACAGCACCCTGCTTGATCATTCGAAACGCCTCGGAGGTGCTACTGACGAGGTCGGCACCCTTGAGGAGGTGCGCCAAACCAAGTTGCCCTTCCTGACTGGCGAGCGATTTCTCAGGAATATCATCCGGCATGGCCCCCTGCTGGAAGCGCGAGATAAACTCCTGCTTAGCCGCCTCGGCCGCAGCGTCATCATGGAATCTGGCAACAATTTCCACGCCAAGTTCAAATTTTGCGTCACGGGGGTTCATCCCGCCGGCCACCGCCGTCTTCAGTCCGGCGATATCGTCAAGCGAGCGGAAACTCAAAACCTCGAAGTATCGCCACATCAGATCGTCGGAAATCGACATGATTTTGCCAAACATCTCGCCGGGGGTCTCGGTGATACCAATATAGTTGTCCAGCGACTTTGACATCTTCTGCACACCGTCCAGACCCTCGAGCAACGGCGTGGTCATGACGATCTGCGGCTCCTGGCCGTAATCCTGCTGCAACTGCCGTCCGACGAGAAGGTTAAACTTTTGGTCGGTACCGCCCAGCTCGACGTCTGCCTTGAGCGCCACCGAGTCGTAGCCTTGTACCAGTGGATACAGGAACTCGTGGATCGAAATCGACTGTCCGCTCTTGTAGCGCTTGTTGAAGTCGTCACGCTCCAGCATGCGGGCAACCGTATGCCGGGCGGCCAGCTTGATGAGCCCTGCCGCGTCCATATCGCCCATCCAGGTGGAATTGAACTCAACGCGAGTCTTGTCCTCGTCGAGAATCTTGAATATCTGCGCCTCGTAGGTCTCTGCATTGGCCTTTATCTGATCCATGGACAGCGGCGGGCGCGTCGCGTTCTTGCCGGATGGATCGCCGATCATGCCCGTGAAATCACCGATCAGAAATACAACGTCGTGCCCCAGCTGCTGAAACTGGCGCATCTTGTTAATGAGCACGGTATGACCGATATGCAGGTCGGGCGCGGTCGGGTCAAAGCCCGCCTTGATGATCAGTGGTCGAGCTTGCTTGAGCTTTGTCTCGAGTCCGTCCTCGGGCAAAACCTCGTCCGTGCCGCGGCTAAGCTCCGCGATTTGTTCCTTGATTGTGGTCATTTGCCTTCATTTCTTGGCGCGGCTGCATGCCGCGGTCGTCAGCGGCGAACTTTAGCATCCTCGCCGGGTTTTGACCTCCAAAATGCCAACCGGTAGAGTAGCGGCATCCATGAACACGGGGACGCAGACTTGAGTCGTCAGGCCAGCCCATTACTTCACGATTACAAGCCGTCTGCCGCAGCCAAGCCCGCGAAATCCAAAGCCTTCAAGTGGTTTGCAGTGGGACTCGGAATCCCGTTACTCGGCATAGCCCTGATCAACGGCCTGGGCTCCAGCGATCCCAAACCGGTTTCGTCGGAGACGCCCGTCATGATGGCTGCTGATGAATTGCCGTTACCGACCGAAGAAAAGGATGCCGCCACGATAACGAGCGACATCATGGAATCGGCAGCGATGCCCGAGCCGGAACCCGAGTTCGACAAGCTGTCGCTCACAGTTGGCCGCGGCGATACGATGGAAAAACTGTTTCGTCGGAACAGACTGGACATCGGCCAGCTAATGGCAATCGCTCAACTCGACGAAGCGAAGCAGCGCTTCCGCCGCATCAAACCCGGCGACGTATTTGAAGTTGAGCACGACAATGGCGATATCATCAGTCTCTATTCGAAACTGGACCTGACGAGCGCTTTGCAGATTGAAAAAAGCGAAGAGGGTTTTGCCGCCAGGGTAGTCGAAAGGCCCATCGAAATTCGCAGGCGTCACGCATACGGCGTTATCGAGAGCTCCCTTTTTGAAAGTGCGGCACAGGCGGGCTTGTCAGACAAAACGATTATGAACGTTGCGGGAATATTCGCCTGGGACGTCGATTTTATTCTCGATATTCGCAGTGGTGACAACTACTACGTGCAGTACGAAGAAATCTGGCAGGAGGGCGAGTTCGTAACCGACGGCGAAATCATCGCAGCCGAATTCAATAACAATGGTCGGCAGATCCGGGCTATACGCTTCAAGGACAAGAACGAGGTCACAGACTATTTCACGCCCGAGGGCAATAGCGTTCGCAAGGCGTTCATCCGGGCGCCCGTTGATTTCACGCGCATCAGCTCAAACTTCAATCCAAATCGCCGCCATCCCATCCTGAATACCATCCGCGCCCATCGAGGCGTCGATTACGCGGCGCCACGCGGCACACCGATCAAGGCGGCCGGTGACGGCAAGGTCATCTTCCGTGGCACCAAGTCGGGTTACGGCAAGGTCGTCATCCTGCAGCACGGCGGTAACATTACGACACTGTATGCGCACATGTCGGGTTTTGCCGCCAAGGCGCGGGTCGGAACCCGCGTCAGACAGGGCCAGACGATCGGCTATGTCGGCATGACCGGCCTCGCGACCGCCAATCACCTGCATTACGAGTACCGCCTGAACGGGGTACATCGCAATCCACGTACGGTCTCGTTACCCGATGCGGAACCAATCGCCGAAGAGTATCGCCAGCAATTCCTGGCAGAAGCCGCGCCCATTCTCGAGGAGCTCGAGAAATTCAAGAGTACGCAGGTTGCTTCCGTAGCCTACAGCGCGCAGTAGCGGCAGTGACTGACCATTACATCGGCCTGATGTCCGGCACCAGCATGGACGGAATCGATGCCGTGGTCGCTTCTTTTGACGACACCGGTATCAATATTGTCGCCACGCACGAACGCCCGTACCCGGAGACTTTGCGGTACGCCTTGCTCAAGGCGGTCGCGACGCCCGTGGACCAACCTCTCGACAACGTTGGTTCGCTCGATCGCCAGGTTGGCGAGTGCTTCAGGGATGCGGCGCTTGAAGTTCTCGAGCATTCCGGCATCGCGGCAGAGGAAATTCGGGCGATCGGCAGCCATGGCCAGACCGTGCGGCATCAGCCCGACGCTGTGACGCCGTACACACTGCAGATAGGCAACCCGGATCTTGTCGCCGCCGGCACAGGAATCACCACGGTCGCCGATTTTCGCAGCGCAGACATTGCCGCCGGCGGGCAGGGAGCACCGCTTGTGCCGCCATTTCACCAATGGCTGTTTGGCTCGGCCGATACTGACCGCGTGATTCTGAATATCGGTGGCATCGCCAATATAACAGCACTCAAATCTGACGGCTCACCCGTCATCGGCTTCGATACCGGGCCCGGCAATACACTGCTCGATCGCTGGGTCCAGAAACACCGAAAAGAGCCGTTCGATCGCAACGGTGACTGGGCAGCAACAGGCGCCTGTGCCGATGGCCTTCTGGAACAGCTGATGTCTTTTGGCTATTTCGACCTGCCGCCCCCGAAGAGCACCGGGCTCGAGGACTTCAACCTGGACTGGCTGCAACAGTATCAACTTGCTTCTTACCGCCCCGTCGACGTTCAGGCGACGCTGAGCGAACTGACAGCAAAATCAGTGTCGGACGCGATCGAACGCTACGTGCCGGAGACTACGGAGCTGTTCGTTTGCGGTGGCGGCGCGCACAATGAGGACATTCTCTCAAGGCTCAGGCGGCGGCTGCCGGATACGACAATCGACACAACCGCGGTCATCGGATTGCATCCGGACTGGGTGGAAGCAACCGCATTTGCCTGGCTGGCGATGCGAACCATAAACAAGCAGACTGGAAACCTGCCAAGCGTGACCGGCGCAAGGCGCAAAGTCGTACTCGGCACGATACACTCTCCATAGTGGATCAACAGATGGACAGCCTTTACATCAACCGCGAACTCAGCTTGCTCGAGTTTCACAAGCGTGTGCTCGCCCAGGCGTTCGACCCGGAGCTGCCGCTGCTCGAACGGCTCCGTTTCTTGTGTATCAGCTGCACGAACCTCGACGAATTTTTCGAAATTCGCGTTGCCGGCCTCAAGCAACGCCTCGAGATCGGTGCACCGGCCCAGGGCCCGGAGAAGATCTCTGCCCAGGAAGTGTTCGACAAGGTTCACGCCGAGGTTGCGGAACTGATTCGTCAGCAGTACACGTTGTTGAACGACGTCCTGTTCCCCGAGCTCACAAATGCCGGCGTCCGCTTCGTGCAAAGCCATGAGTGGAACAAGGAGCAGCAAGCGTGGCTTACCGAATATTTCGACGAACAGGTAGTGCCCGTTCTGACGCCATTGACGTTCGACCCGTCGCGGCCTTTTCCGCGCATTCTGAACAAGAGCCTGAATTTCATCATTCGCCTGCACGGGCGTGATGCATTCGGCCGACGCAGGCACCGCGGAATGGTGCAGGCACCGCGCTCTTTGCCGCGGATCATTGAACTGCCCAAGCATCTCAGCAAGCCCGGCGAACACAACTTCGTGTTCCTGTCATCGATTATCAGGGTGCATGTCGATCGCCTGTTCCCGGGTCTGGATGTAGATGGCTGTTACCAGTTCCGCGTGACGCGTAACAGTGATCTCTATATTGACGAGGAAGAGGTCAGCGACCTCGTGCGAGCACTCGAGGGTCAGCTCGAAGCCAGCCGCTACGGGGCGGCGGTGCGCATAGAAATCAGCCACGAGTGTCCCGAAGACCTGCAGGAATTTCTGCTCGACCACTTCAGTTTGCAGGAATGCGATATGTACCTGGTCGAGGGACCGGTGAATCTCAATCGCATGAGCACGGTCTGCGGTATTTCTGATCGACCCGACTTGTTGTATCCACCGTTTTCGCAGGGGTTGCCGGACGAACTGCTCACGGACGAGGACATTTTCGAGGTCCTTTCAAAGAAGAACATCCTGTTGCACCACCCTTACCAGTCGTTCGCGCCGGTGATCGATTTCATCGCGCTGGCCGCGACGGACCCGGATGTCCTCGCAATCAAGCAGACCCTGTATCGGACGGGCGCAGATTCACCGATCGTCGACCATCTCGTTACTGCGGCGCGCTCGGGCAAGGAGGTCACGGTGGTCATCGAATTGATGGCTCGCTTCGACGAAGCCGCCAATATTGCCCTCGCGAATCGGCTGCAGGAAGCTGGGGCGCACGTCGTCTACGGGTTGGTCGGTTTCAAGACCCACGCGAAAATGTTGCTGGTGGTGCGCCGCGAGGACGGCAAACTGATCCGCTACGTGCATCTCGGCACGGGCAACTATCATCACGCCACAACCAACGTATACACCGACTATGGCTACCTTTCGAGTAGTCAGCGTCTCGGCGAAGACGTGCATAAACTGTTCCTGCAATTGACGAGCCTGACCGAGGCCGTCGGCATGACGCGCATGCTTGCCTCGCCTTTCAGCTTGTTCCCGGCCCTCATTGAAAAGATCAAGCGGGAAACGAAGAATGCCAAAGCAGGTAAAGACGCGCGCATTATTGTCAAGATCAATTCTCTCAACGAACTGCAATTGATCGATGCGTTGTATGAGGCATCACAGGCAGGCGTTAAGATCGACCTGATCATCCGCGGCATCTGCTCGCTGCGACCGGGCATCAAGGGCCTCTCGGAGAATATCCACGTGCGTTCGATTGTCGGGCGGTTCCTCGAGCACTCACGTGTTTATTATTTCCTCAACGACGGTGACGAGGAATTCTACTGCTCAAGCGCCGACTGGATGGAACGCAACATGTTCCGCCGCAATGAATCCTGTTTCGAAATTCGCCAGAAAGCCATAAAGGAAAAAATTCGCCAGCATCTCGAACTATTCCTGACCGACAATTGCCAGGCATGGGAACTGAAAGATGATGGTAGTTACGAACGACTGCAGCCCGGCAACGAAGAGCGAATATCCGCTCAGGACACGTTCCTGAAACAGCTCACCACATCAGTCTAGGCGGCTCTCCGGCCTGAATCTCGCCAGCTATCTTTGAACGTCGCGGTCGACCAGGCTCGCAATTGGAATGGGCGCGTCGAGCATGATGAATCCCGTATTGGCGGGAACCGCCTCTGTTCTGGCGTTAGATACGTCAAGGCTTCTCGACACATTCGTCGAAGTGCGCTCTACGATGCTCGTCATAGGTGCAGGTCAACGCCGAGCCTGCGCACTAAAGCAATTCCAGCGTGTACCCAACGCTGTCCAGGTACCCCTGCTCTCCCTCCAAGTCCGCAATCGTCAGTGGATTTCTGGCCAGCCACTCGGCATCAAAACTGATCCGGATACTGTTTTCGTTCACGTGAATCGTGACAGGGGGATGATTCGACTCCTTGCGGCTGCGATTGAGCAGTACTGCCAGGCGCAGCAGAATCGCGAGGCGCAGCGCGGAATCGCGCCAGGCACGTGGTAATGCCTTTAACCTGGCCGTATCGATCGCATTGCGCTGGCTGCCAATCAGAAATGCCATCAAGCGCTGCTCGGCACGCGGAAACCCCGGCATGTCGGCCCACTCGGCGACATATGCGCCGTGGCGGTGAAACCCGTCGTGGGAGATGTCGAGCCCAATTTCATGCAGGCGCGCCGCCCACCCCAGCGCGAGTCCAGCCAGCTCCGACTCGAGCTGCCATGTCTCCGCGCATTGCGCATGCAGCCTGGCCGCCATATCCGCTACTCGCTGCGCCTGACCAAGGTCGACTTGATAACGCGCCTCCATGGCATGCACGGTTCGCTCGCGCGCATCCTCATGCTGCAGGCGTCCCAGCAAGTCATACAAGAGCCCTTCGCGCATCGCTCCGTCGGAAATCTTCAAGTGCTCGATATTAAGCACGTGAATCAGCTCCGCGACTATCGACAGGCCACCCGGCCAGACCTGTGCACGCCTTTCGGACAGGCCGTTCAGGGAGACATCGGAGACTGATTCAAACTCCAGGACCTTATCGATGAGTTGTTCAACGATGTCGAGCGTCAGCCCCTCATCCGACAGGCCAAGCTCGCGAGCCACGGCTTCAGTCGCCAGTATCGTGCCGGACGTGCCAATCGCCTGGACATCTGTTGCGCCACGAAAAAAAGCCTTCACAGGCCTCAGTTGGAGTTGGGCGGCCAGGCGGGCCTTGTTGAATCCTGCGCGGGAAATTTCGCCCCCCGGAAAAAAGCGCTCCGTCATCGAAACACAGCCCATGTGCAGGCTCTCGAGTGCTTTTGGCTGCCCCGCCTTGCCGAGAATCAGTTCGGTGCTGCCGCCACCAATATCCATAACAAGGCGGAAACCGTCCGTCGGCGGCAGGCTGTGCTGGACACCGTTGTATATCAGGCGCGCTTCCTCGATCCCGGAAATGATCTCGATCGGGTGACCAAGCGCCTCTTCGGCCTCCGCCATGAACGACGAGTCTTCACGCGCCCTACGAATAGTGCTCGTGCCGGCAGCTCGCACACTGCCTGCCTTGATCTCACGCAAGCGCTCGCCAAACCGCGACAGGCAATCGAGCGCCCGCTGGCGAGCATCGGGTGAAATATCGCCCCCGGCGGAGAGGCCCTCGGCCAGTCGCACGGTTTCGCGAATACGATCGAGCACCGCGAGTTGGCCGTGGCGCAACTCGCCGACAATCATGTGAAAGCTGTTGGAGCCGAGGTCGACGGCCGCGATTATCTCCGGCTGAGCTACCTCAGGCGGTGAATGACTGTCCGCATCCGCAGGTGGTTTGTGCATTCGGGTTCCGTATGACGAACTGCGCTCCCTGCAGATCTTCCTTGTAATCGATCTCTGCGCCAATCAGGTACTGCACACTCATCGGGTCAACCAGCAGCGTTACGCCCCCGTTCTCGACCTGGCTGTCGCCTTCCTCGATGTCCTCGTCAAACGTAAAGCCATACTGGAATCCCGAGCATCCACCGCCGGAGATAAAGACGCGCAGCTTGAGGTTTGGGTTGTCCTCTTCCGCGATAAGTTCACCAACCTTGCTGGCGGCCGCATTCGTGAACACGATGCCGTTCGGTGCCTGTGGTGCGATTTCTGTTGCTGTTGTCATAGTGATCCGTTTTTTAGTCGTTTGCAGCCGCGGCTGCCTCGTCAATTCGATGGGTCTGTTCGAGCAATGGTACCTGCCCTTCGGGCTGATGTACGAGTTTGCCATTGATCTCGGCGCCGATCGCCATTTCGATCAAATTGTAATACACATTGCCAATGACCCGCGCTGTCGGCCCAAGTTCCACGCGCTGGCTGGCAAACACATCACCACGCACAATACCATTGAGCACGACATAAGGCACGGTAACCCCGCCATCGATGGTGCCGATATCGCTGATACTCAGCGCGGACTCGGTGTCCGGATCTGCCGTGACATTGCCATTTACCGTGCCATCGACGTGGCAGGCGCCCTTAAAATGCAGGTCACCGTTAACCTTACTGTTGGATCCTATCAGCGTCTCAACGACCGCGTGCCTACGTTGTTTCTTACCGAACATCGTGTTCTCCAATCAACCCTGGCTCATTGCCCAGGCAAAGCTCTCTTCTATGCTCGAGATCGAGCGGGTCTTGGAGCGTACTTCGACGTGAACACGCTCCGGTTCAAAGCCGTCCGGCAGTAAGAGTTGCCGGTCAAAATCCTGGAAGTAGCGGAATGAAAACGGCCAGGCTTTGTCGGCGTCGGCGGGCAGCAGGTCCGTCAGCGCATAGATTTTGCCCTCACCGTCCTCGTTGCCTTCGATGCTCACTGCGACGTCGCCCGACACCTTGCGATCATGCTTCATCACCTGCACGAGCACGAGGCGCAGGTTGAATTCCCGCTCGCTGGCGCCCCGAGTCAGCTTTAAATCCTGCACGCGGAGTCCGGAATTGCCATCAGCCGGCGATACGATACCGCGGTAGAAAGCGATGGCATCCCGCTGTTCCTGAATCTTCGCCTGCAGTTTAATCAGACTGCTCTCAACTTCTTTGTAGGCCTCGCGATCAATTTCGCGATGGGTCTCCAGCAGTGCAATTTCCTGCTTGAGCTCCTCTATTTGACGATCGAGGCTCTTGATATGTGCTTGGAGCTCACCGCGTTCGTTGGCCGCATCAACTACGTCATAGCCTGCAGTGATACGCCCGTATTCGAATACCAGGTATCCCGTAAATACGACGAGCAGCGCGAGAAACAACCGGACCAGCCAGGTTCGGCCCGCGCCATGCATTTGAGGATTGGATCTCCCTGCCACTCGTTTTATTCGCTATTAAGTAAAAACATTATGTTACGCGGTGCCCACCGGCAACAAAAGTGCGCCAGGTCACGGATTTATGCCTTCAGAAGCGGCTTTTTGGGCCCGGACGAGATCCTTTTCGAAAACCGCCCGCCAGCGTTTGGGCCACCAGCGAGGCTGTTGCGGTAGTCCCTCTGGGTGCACATACGGCCCGAGTTCATGCAGCGCCCGGGCATACACACGCCGCTTGAAATAAATAACCTCGTTAACCGGGCGCCAGAAAGGCACCCACCGGATGCGGTCAAACTCGGGCTTGTCACCGCAATCGAAACGCACCCGGTCTTCATCAGAAACAAGCCTGAGAATGTACCAAAGCTGTTTTTGACCGATGCACACCGGCTTGCTGCGCTTGCGCACGAACTTGTCGGGAAGCCGGTACCGTAACCAGTCCCTGGTCGCGCCAAGGACACGCACATCATCGGGCGCGAGCCCTACTTCCTCGTGGAGCTCACGAAACATCGCTTGTTCGGGCTCTTCGCCTTGCAGCATCCCACCTTGCGGAAACTGCCAGCCTTTGGCACCCACGCGACCGCCCAGCATCAATTTGTCATCGGCGTTCACGAGGATGATGCCGACGTTTGCCCGAAAGCCCTCGGCGTCAATCCAATCGTTGCTCATTGCAACCGCACTAAAACTCTAACTGCCGATTACTTTACACTATCTGTCGCCGCTCGCCCCGGGAGATTGGGAGATTGTCATCGCTCGCTGGCCGTAATGGAGCCTTGTTCACCGTACTGCTGCTGATCGTAGTTGCCGCATTCGTGCTGGCGGTGGCTTCGGGCAGTGCGGACATCAGTCTTGCCGAAGCTATAGGGGCATTGCGCGGCAACGCCCCGGAAAAAGTGCTGTCGCTCGTAAACGATCTCCGACTTCCGCGCGCATTGACGGCATTTGCCGTTGGCGGCCTGCTTGCGGTGGCCGGGGTTCTCATGCAGGTATTGCTGCGCAACCCGCTGGCGGAGCCCTACATCCTCGGTAGCTCCGGTGGCGCTGCTGTCGCCGCACTGCTTGCCATGAGCCTCGGCATGGGCAGCGTCGTGGTCGATATCTCGGCATTCGGCGGTGCAATGGCGGCGACACTGCTGGTCTTTGCGATTGCCCAGGGCACGGGCAGCTGGACGCCAACCCGATTGCTCCTTACCGGTGTTGTCCTGGCAGCCGGCTTCAGCGCTGCGACGACGCTCCTGCTCGCGCTGAGTCCTGACCAGAACCTGCGCGGCATGCTGTTCTGGCTAATGGGTGATCTGAGCTTTGCCTATGACCCGAACCGCAGTCTCGTTCTGCTGGCCATCCTCGTGATCGCGGGCACGCTCAGCGCCCGGCACCTGAATGTCCTGTCGCGCGGCGAATTGCAGGCAGCTATCGTCGGCCTGCCCGTGCGGACATTTCGCTACCTGATCTTCGTCGCCGCCGCGTTGGCCACGGCGCTGTCGGTTACAACCGTGGGCGTGATCGGGTTTATCGGTCTCGTCGTACCGCACCTGGTGCGGCTCGTTGCCGGCAGTGATCACCGCGTGGTGCTGCCGGCGTCCGCGCTGGCCGGAGGCGCATTGCTTGTCATTGCGGACACGCTCGCACGGACTGTCATGGCGCCTCGACAATTGCCTGTGGGCGCACTGACCGCAGCCATTGGTGTGCCGCTGTTCCTGATCCTGATGAGCCGGATTCGGGCCGAGCGCTACCGGTAGCCCGCGCGCTCCGCAAGGAGGCGAGCCTCTTCGTCGCGCCACCCGGCCACACCGGCGTGAATATACTCTACGTCCTCGTGGACGCGCGTACCCTGCCTGCCCGCGATCCACGCAACCAGTTGTTGCGCAGCATCGGCGTCCGTTGCATGGCGAGCGACGCCGATACCATTGATATGGAATGATCTGGGCTCCGCCGACGGCCAAAAGCGGGCCAGGGAATCATGTTGGGTGTTTCCGGTCAGGACGCCCAGCTCGCAGGCACCGGACCGCACCGCATCGACGAGCTTCGCCTCGGTTTCAAACGGCGGCAGCGCAAGGTTGTGAACGAAGCTGCGGACCATGCGCTCGACGGTCTTGTTGTCGTTCGATTCGATCAGGGCGGCGACCAGTGCACGACTGCCGGGCAGCGCCGACGACGACAGGCACAAGTGCCCCTTGAATTCCGTTCCGCCGAGATCGCCGATTCCGTCGAGCACAAACGTCGGCGCTTCATCAGCGACCACGATCACAGGGGAAATGGCCGTTGCCGCGATCCAGTAGCCATCGGGGTCCTGCAGGGGAGTCGGAACGCGTTCCAGCGTCTCTTCAGGCAATGGCCTGAGCGCACCATTGTCGGCCGCGCGCCAGATATCCGCCGCGTCAGCCGTCAGCAGGATGTCGGCCCGCGGCGCATCCTGCTTGCCGATAACCGCATCGGTCAGCTCGGAACTGGCGCCGAACTTTATTGTCACGAGAATGCCGGTCTCCGCCGTAAACTCGGCCAGCATTTCCTCGATGTGCTGCGCGCGCGTACCTTCGTGCGCATAGATGACGACGTGCCCGGGCAGCGCTTTGTCGCCGCAGGCAACGAGCAGCGCGACAGACAAGAGTGCAGCCAGCGCCCTCACGCTGCCTCAACAACGACGCGATCACGACCGCTGGATTTCGCCGCGTACAGCGCGACATCGGCGCGGGCAATCAGCGAATCGCCCAGTGTCTTCAGGTCTTTTTCGTCCGGCCCCGGACTCACTTCGGCTATACCGATTGACGCAGTGATCGTGACAGACTCGCCGCAGGGCAGTGTGATGGGACTTGCAGCGATTTCCGAGCGAATTCGCTCAGCCAATAGCGATGCCGAACTCACGTCGGTATTTGGCAGCAACACAACAAATTCCTCACCACCGTAGCGGGCGGCAACATCGCTGGCCCGCACCTGCATATCGATGCGTTGGGCAAGCTCCCGCAGTACCGCATCACCGGCCGCATGACCCCAGGAATCGTTTACCCGCTTGAAGTGATCGATGTCGAGCATCAGGCAGACCAGTCTTGATCCATCGCGGCGCGCACGCGCCAGCTCTTCGTTGAGTCTGACCGCCAGGTAGCGACGGTTGTGCCAACCCGTCAACACGTCGGTGAAGCCGCTGCGCAGCAAGCGCGCCCGGTTGATCGTGTTTTCTATGCAGAACGAAGCGATGACGCCAAGATGCGCCAGGAAATCGCTGGCATGGTCACGTGTGAATCGCAACGGGTCGGAACTGCAAAGGTTGATGCTCCCCAACAGCTTCCCCCGATGTGTGAGAGGGATCATGGCTATACTTTTGGCGTCAACCGCATGCGGACAAATGAGTTCGTGATCGCATGCCGCGAACACTCCCAGCCACGGCTGCTGCAGTGCGATGTACTGTGGCGCCAGACCCGACATCGACTCAACAACGAGCAGGTCGGCAAAACCCTCGGCCGGCGTGCCATTGGCGAGCAACAGATGCCGAATATCATGATCGGGGTCGCATAGGACGAGGCTTACGTAGTCGACGCCGTAGCTGATGCGTAAACCATCTATCAGCGCCGCGATAAGCGCTTCGAAACTTTCGGCCTGCAACAGGCGTAGCTCACGGCGTTGCGCACGCTGCATGATCTCATCGTTGCGGGCGACCTCGAGCGTCAGCTCCTCCAGACGCCGGCGCATTGCGCCGAGCTGAGCCTCGAGTTCTTCCCTGGACGACATGTCCTCAACCCCTCAAAGCAAAATAGTCACGCCCTCTTTCCATGAGTTCGACGAAAGCACGTTCGTCACCGTCCGCGACCGTTTCCCGGATTCGCCGGGCAGCATCACAAAGTGCGTCCAGCGGTCCAAGCCCAAACTTATTGAGATTCTGAATTTCAAAATACAGATACGGATTATCTTTCGCCACCGCCGCTGACACGAGCAGCTGCGAATCGAACGTCGTCGACGACAATTTGGCGAGTTTCGGCGCTGCCTCGCCACTCTCTGCGAGTGCAGTAAAAAAAGCAATATTCAGCGCGTGTGACAGCCCGAGCACATACGCAATCAGGCGATCGTGGTCGTCCAGCCCCATGTCCAGTTGCTCAACCATGGTGGCGGCAAACAGCTCCTTGGCATCGGCGGTTGCCTGCGGGTCACCTGCATCGCAGAAGATCAGATGACGCCCGGACAGCAAGCGCGTGTCAGGGCCGTACATCGGGTGCAGCGATGTGACACGACACCCGGCTGAACGAAGCTCTTCGAGGCCGTCAATGAGTGGTGACTTCAGGGAGCCGATATCGAAAATGAGGCCCCTGGGCTTCAAGACGGCAAGCTGCGCCAGTATGCGGCCTGATACGGCCAGCGGCGCCGCTACGACGATTACGTCGTAATCGACACCCGCATCAGTCCAATTCGTGTACTGCTCAGGTCCGTCTTCGATCGTGACGTCGGCAACCGTGGTTGCAAATCCCTGCGAAACGAAGAAATCAACAAACCATCGGCCCATTTTGCCGGCACCGCCGATGACCAGGGCCTTGCGGCCGTCCCCTTTGCCTTCGGCAACGACGCGGTCGCGTTCCTGGCTTTCGAGCGAAGTGCGAATCAGGAGTTGCAGCAGGTTTTCGACAATATCAGGATCGACGCCCAGCTCTTCCGCGTGCGCACGACCCGAGTCGAGTACGTCCTTTTCACGGGCATAGTCGCGTGTGCCCACGCCAGTCGTACGTTTGTTTTTGCCGATATCCGCAACGATCTGTTGCCGCGCGGCAATCAGTTCGACGAGCTGCCGATCAATGGCAGACAAATTGTTTCGCAGTTCCTGAAGATCCATGAAAATGTCTTTTACAGGAGTCGCGAGCACAACGAAAGCCGGCCCGAGAGATTTCGGGCCGGCCTTCCTGCTGTAACGGAACTCGTGTCTTTAATGTCTGCGACGGCGTTCATCGCGATGACCGGGATCGCGGTCATGATGCCGCTCGCCGTACCGGTATGCATAGTAATCATCCCAGTAGTTGCCATTGCGACGATGAGATCTGAGCCAGCTGCGCTCCCAGCGATAGATATTGAAGAGCTCATGCCAGTCCAGCCGTCGATTGTGCTTGAGCGGCGTGCGGGCGTACCAATGGCGGAACGACTTGTCGCGTTTCAGCCACCTCGGCATATGATTAGGTCGACGCACGTCGATTCGCCCATACGCCTGATGGTACGCGGGCGGCTGATAGACGTTGTGTACCGTCTTGTGTGCTGCGGCCTCGGGCGAGTTAACCAGCATGAGGCCACCGGCAATTACTGCTACTGTCATTACTTTGTTCATAACGTCCTCCGGTTTGTCCCAGTGCAGCTTCAGACTATTCGGGGGCACATGAACCAGGCGTGAATTCGTGAGAACATGCGGCACCTGGTTTTCAAAAAAACATGAATGTGGAGTGAACGACAGATGAAGACACGCGCTGCAGTCGCCTGGGAGGCAGGCAAGCCTCTGGAAATCGAATTGCTTGATCTCGAAGGCCCCAAGGCGGGCGAGGTTCTTGTGCGAAACATCGCAACCGGCGTTTGCCACACGGACGCGTTTACATTATCGGGTGAAGATCCTGAAGGCATCTTCCCGGCTGTGCTCGGTCATGAAGGCGGAGCGGTCGTTGAGGAAATCGGTTCGGGTGTGACGTCGGTCGCGGTCGGCGATCATGTCATTCCTCTCTACACGCCGGAATGCGGCGAGTGCGATTTCTGCACGTCGGGCAAGACAAATCTGTGCCAGGCCATTCGAGCAACACAGGGACAGGGCCTGATGCCGGACGGTACGTCGCGCTTTTCTCTCAACGGCAAGACGATATACCACTACATGGGCACGTCCACGTTCAGCGAATACACCGTTCTGCCGGAGATTGCCGTCGCGAAAGTCAGCAAGGATGCCCCGCTGGAAAAGGTCTGCCTGTTAGGCTGCGGTATCACGACCGGCATCGGCGCGGTAATCAATACCGCCAAGGTGCAGCCGGGCGATTCGGTGGCCGTTTTCGGCCTCGGCGGCGTCGGTCTCAGCGCTATCCAGGGCGCCACGATGGCGAAAGCGGGTCGTATCGTGGCAATCGATATAAACGAGGACAAATTTGCACTCGCGAAACAGATGGGCGCGACCGATACCGTCAACCCGAAGGACTACGACGCGCCAATTCAGGACGTAATCGTCGAACTGACCGGGGGTGGTGTGGATTTCTCGTTCGAGTGCGTCGGCAATACGGATCTGATGCGGTCGGCGCTCGAGTGCTGCCACAAAGGCTGGGGAGAGTCCGTCATCGTCGGCGTCGCGGGCGCAGGCCAGGAGATTTCGACGCGGCCATTCCAGCTCGTAACCGGGCGCGTCTGGCGCGGCACCGCCTTCGGCGGCTGCAAAGGTCGTTCGCAATTGCCCGGCATGGTCAACCAGTATATGGATGGCGGCATAAAGATCGATGAATTCATTACCTACACGATGCCGCTCGAGGACATCAACCGCGCGTTCGATCTCATGCATGAGGGCAAGAGCATCCGCTCGGTGATTCACTTCTAAGTCATGTCGAGAGTCGCTGTTGCAACCACGTCGCAGTTGGCGGCTGACGCGGCCCTTGAAGTCGCTGACGCCGGCGGTAACGCCGTCGACTGTGCGCTGGCCGCCGCACTTCTGACAATAAACACCGAACCCGGCGTCTGCGCGCTGGCTGGCAGCGCGTTTATTACTATCTGGAGAGATGGCGAGGACCCGGTAACTGTCGATGGAAACGTCGCGGTACCAGGCAAAGGGCTGAGCGAGGACCAGCGCGGCCACGGTGCCGTCGAGATATCTCTCGATTACGGCGGTGGCATCGAGACACTGGTCGGCGCCGGCTCAGTGTCTGTTCCGGGGACGCTGGCGGCGATGGAGGATGCCTGGGAGAACTACGGCAGAGTGCCATGGCGCACGATTTTCGAACCAACGATACGAGCGTGCAGGAGCGGTTTCCCACTGTCCGCAGCCTGCCGTTACTACCTCGGTTACTCGGGAGACATCATTTTTGGTCGCAGCGAGGATGGCAACACCGCACTGCATCGGGAGGATAACTCGCTCTTCGACGTCGGCGAAACCATTGTCGTTCCGCATCTGGCGGACTCGCTGGACGCGATCGCCAACGAAGGCTCGCGCATTTTTTACGAAGGCGAGATCGCTCATGCGATTGCCGACCACTGCCGCGACGGACGCGGCATGCTAAACCTTGAGGATCTCAGCAGTTATCGCGCGATCGAGCGTGCGCCCCTTGTTACCGATATTGGCGGATGGCAACTGGCAACGACTCCTCCGCCAGCCGTAGGTGGCTCGATGCTGACCGCAATGCTGCTCGCCTGTGCCGATCTCGACATCGGGCACTGGGACTCGGCGGCGCTGCTCCGCCTGATCCACTCACAGCAAGCTTGCCTGGACTTCAGGCAACGTCACCTCGATCTCGCCGAAAAAGTCGGTGCCGAGGCAGCACGCCTTGTGGATGCGGCGCGCAGCGGGCGCCTGCTCTCGCGGTGGACGTCGGCGTCAACGGTACATACGTCGGTAGTCGACGACAGCAGCAACGGCTGCGCCATAACGGCGTCGTCGGGTTACGGCTCGGGTGAGATGCCGGCCGGTACCGGGATCTGGCTCAATAACTGTCTCGGCGAGATCGAACTGAACCGTCGGGGCCTGGGTGCCGGACCGCCCGGCGCCAGGCTGCCGTCAAACATGGCACCAAGTGTCGCGCGTAGAGGCAACGATGTGCTTGCGGTCGGGTCACCGGGTGCCGATCGCATTACGACGGCCATGCAGCAATTCCTGATCAACTTCCTGCAAATGGGTATGTCGCTTGCCGACGCCGTCGCGCATCCTCGAGTACACGTCGACACGAGCGGCAAGGTCGTCAACCTCAAAGCCGAGGCCGGGCTCGACCTGCCTAAGGTCGATTTGCCGCTCATGGTGTTCCCCGAAATCGTGATGTATTTCGGTGGCGTTGGCGCAGCTGTTTACGGCAAGAAAAACGGCTTCGGCGTTGCGGCGGACCCGCGACGCGAAGGTGGCGTGTTCAATCCCGACGCATGATGAGCCGCACCTTCTTTGCAGCGACTTTATTCCTGGCTTTGTCGACCCTCGGCATGGCGGATGAAACGCTTACGCGTGGCGAAAATCTTGCAGTCGACGCGTCCCCGGATGGGCGCCTGGCCATGGATCTTGCCGGCGACCTCTGGATCGTGCCGCTCGGTGGCGGCGAGGCACAACGAATCGCGCAGGATGTCGGGCCGGTGCAGCGACCTCGCTGGTCTCCGGACGCGTCGCGCATTGTCTACAGCTCACTGGCCCACGGCAAACTCGCAATCTGGCTGCACGACCTGGCCGCTAACGAAACACGCCGTATCAGCCAGGGCCCGTATTTCGACCTGGACCCGTCCTGGCACCCGGACGGCAAACGTATCGTCTATTCATCGGACCGCCGAAACACCGGCTTCGACCTGTGGGAAGCCGACGTGCCCACCGGTCTGCACTGGCGCCTGAGCGACCGTCCCGGCGATGAAACAGACGCCTCGTGGTCCGCAGATGGCAGGGATCTCGTGTATGTGTACCGGGAGAACGAACAATGGTCGCTTGTGTTGCGCCGTCACGGACAGCCGGAGGAGATTCTGCTGACCGGTACAGACCGCCTTGCCGCACCTTCATGGCGACCGGATGGCAGTCTCATCATGTTCTGGCGAGAAAGTGACGCCGAAACATCGCTCGACATGGTCATCCTGTCGCAGCCGCGTCTCATTCGGCCCTATACGAACGGTGAGGCATTCGTTACGGCGCCAGTCAGTTGGCTCGACAAGCACCGCATGTACTACACCGCCGGCGGTGTCATTCGGCAGCGATTGTTCAATTCCTGGTCGTCCAGGACCGTTCCCTTCCGCGCGAACATCGAGTCGCAGCCGGATGCGATTGCCGAGCGTGTGCGCCGCACATTGCCACGTGTCGGCGAACCTGGCGGCAAGCTCGTCATTCACGCTGCGCGATTATATGACGGTCTCGGCAGCGGCTACCTGACCAACAGGGACATCGTTATCGAAGGCGGCCGTATTGCTTCTGTGGAAGACCACGCCGACCGTCCGGGCATGATCGTTATCGATATGGGGGATCTGAGCGTCTTGCCGGGTTATGTCGATGCGCAAGCGCGTTTTCCCGAGGGGACGGACGAGACGGCTGGCCCGTTGATTCTCGCAACAGGGGTAACGACCCTCGTGGCCAAGCATGAAGAAGCCGAACACCTGAATACGATCTGGTCCGGTAAGGAAATGCCAGGCCCACGCTTGTTACCGGAAACGGACTGGTCTGTCGGTGACTTTTCCGGCCTGGCCGACAGCACGACACCGCAACTCGAATCGCTGCTCGAATCACGCCAGGCCAAACTGCTCCAGTTCGACGCTACCGTCGCGCGGCGTTTCAGCGAACCGCCATCCATCGACGATGGCATTACGACCATGGTGCTTGGTAGCGCGCCCAGTGGCCTTCCCGCCGGCATCGCGCTGCATGCCGAACTACGGGCGCTCGTAGCAGCGCGGCTAAGACCGGAGCAAGCGCTGCGCGCCGCGGGCGTTAACGCGGCGGCAGCCCTCGGCGTGGACCCGACCCTCGGACGTATTGCGACGGGCGCCGTAGCCGATCTCGTATTTGTGGACGGGGACCCCTTGTCTGACATTGACGAGGCGCTCAATGTCGTCGCGGTGCTCAGGAATGGTCGCTTCTTCAGCGTAGCCGGCCTCATCGATCGGGTGAAAGCAGCCGAGATCGTCGAATAATTTGACAAAAGTCAGTTCTCTGCGGTTCTCCCGGGGCCATAGCCTCAAATTAGACATAATCCACTGACGAGCGGGTGCACCGCATGCGCTGCCCAAGCCATGCCGGGTCTCGTTAACGTTGCTTAATCAGGTATTTAGCGCCATGAGTTCTCAGATTAGACGATGCATGAATGCCTAAAAGTGTCGGAATTTTTGACAAAACAGTTCGACCGAGAGCGGCATGCTGGATTGAGCAATCGCTAAATCATTGAATTTCACCCGCGTACAGGCTGGTTGGCACAGGACTTGCTTTTATCTATATGCCCAAGCGAAGTGTAATTGCGCAAAAGGTATTTTCACCGGAACTGAACAGGATTTAGACGCCAGAAGAATAATAAAATAAAAAAAGAAGATCAGAATCCAATAACGATAAGAAAGCATCTGTCTCCGGTTACCTGATTCGCAGTTACCTCTTTTGAAAAAAAGAGACTCTGGCCCCGCCGCTAACGCCGCGGGGCCTTTTATTTGGGGATCGAATGCTGCGTTAATATGGGCGTTCATCGAAAGGGGCGAACAATGCAAAAACTGACGACTATTATGCTGGGCTGCGCGTTGCTGGTTCTCGCAGCCTGTGCGGGCGACGATCGTGATTTCTCCGAAACAAGTATTGCCGAGCTCCATGACCAGATGCAGCGCGGCGATGTTACGTCTGCAATACTCGTCGACTGGTACATCAATCGAATCGCCGAAATCGACAAAGCCGGCCCCAGGCTTAATTCGATTATCGAGATCAACCCCGACGCAAGAGCCATCTCGGCTTCGCTGGACCGTGAATGGCAAACCGCCGGACCGCGCGGCCCGCTGCATGGCATACCCGTCGTCCTCAAGGCGAACATCGATACCGCCGACCAGATGTATACGAGCGCCGGCTCTCTCGCGCTGGCCGAGCACTCGCCGCCCCAGGATGCATTCATTGTCAAGCGCTTGCGCGATGCGGGCGCCGTCATTCTGGGTAAAGCCAATCTCAGCGAGTGGGCAAATTTTCGGTCAACCCGATCATCGAGTGGCTGGAGTAGCGTCGGCGGTCAGACTTTGAATCCCTATGACACGGCCCGTTCGCCCTGTGGCTCGTCGAGCGGATCAGGCGTTGCCGTCGCGGCAAATCTTACGGTGGTCGCGATCGGTACCGAGACTGACGGGTCGGTCGTGTGCCCATCCGGCATCGTCGGGATCGTCGGGATCAAGCCGACACTTGGCCTGGTCAGCCGCAGCGGCATCATCCCGATTGCGCATAGCCAGGACACGGCAGGACCGATGGCACGCTCGGTAAGAGATGCGGCGATCCTGCTGACAGCAATGACCGGTGTCGATGCCAGGGACCCGGCAACTGCCGATGCGGAAAGTCACCACGACTATTCGGCCAACCTGACGGCAGATGGTCTCAGTGACAAGCGAATCGGCGTCATTCGCTCCTGGTATGGGGCTGGTTCGAATCCGCACGTGGACGACATTTTCGAAGCCAGCATCGAAGCACTAAGGGCGCAGGGGGCGGAGATTGTCGATGATATCGAAATAGAGACCGAGGCTATGTACGACCCTGAATACGAGGTGCTGTTATACGAGTTCAAGGCAGATATCGAAGCCTATTTCGAGTCCTCCGCGGCGCCCTTTGACACGCTCGCAGAGATCATCGCTTTTAACGAGGCACACGCAAGCTCGGTCATGCCCGTTTTTGGCCAGGAGATTTTCCTCGAAGCAGAGAGGAAGGGTCCCCTGACCGATGAGGCCTACCTGACCGCTCTGGCTGACAGCAAACGCATCGCGACCGAGGGCCTCGATGGCGCCATGGATGAACATGACCTCGATGCACTGATCGCCATTACCAACGGCCCGGCCTGGATGATCGACCACGTCAACGGCGACTCGTTTGGCATAGGCAGTTCTTCATTGGCGGCAATTTCCGGATATCCCAGCATCACGGTACCCGCGGGTTTCGTTTCCGGACTGCCCATCGGACTGTCGTTTATCGGCAAGCCCTGGAATGAGAAGCAGCTCATAGAGATTGCCTATGCATTCGAGCAAGCTACGGCAGTACGACAAGCACCCGAATTCTGAGGACTTCAAGGCCGGCCGATGTTCAAGGCATTTCGCATTTCGATATTGCTGTTCATCCTGTTCTTCGTTGCGGTCAGCACCTGGCTGACGCAGGCGAGGAGTACGGACTGGAACAACAGCCTGTGGGTCAAAATCTACCCGATCAATGCGGATGGCAGCGACGAAGCCGCCAGCTTTATCGATAATCTGCAGGTAAGCGACTTCGAGGGAATTGAAACATTTATTGCCCGCGAGACCGAGCGTTACGCCCACAATGTCTCGCGGCCCGTCCGCATCGAACTCGGTACTCCCATTCGCGAACAGCCACCTGAATTGCCGGGCGAGCCGAATATGTTTTCGGCGATGACGTGGTCGCTGAAAATGCGCTGGTGGTCAGGCTCGATCACCGATGACCAGGACAAGATAGATCCCGATGTGCGCATCTTCGTGCGCTACCATCGTCCCGGCCACACCGTCACACTCGAGAATTCGGTTGGCCTGCGAAAAGGCATGGTCGGTATAGTGAATGGCTACGCCAGCAGGCGCCATCACGGCGCGAACAATGTCATCATCGCCCACGAATTTCTGCACACACTCGGCGCAACCGATAAATACAGCCCGATCAACGGCCACCCGGTCGGACCAAACGGTATTGCCGAACCCGACCGCACGCCGCTATATCCGCAACGCTACGCCGAAATCATGGGTGGCCGAATCGCCCTGGCTGAGGATGATTCCGTGATCCCGAAAAGCCTCAAATACGCGGTTATTGGGCCGTTGACCGCCAGCGAAATCAATCTCACTGACTGAAGCCGCTTTTTCTGCCCGCTCGCCTGAGCTACGCTCAAGGCATGAGCGCAACGGTTCCCATACTTTTTTCCTGCAGCAACATTCGCGTTGAGGTTTCCGGGCGCACGCTCGTCGACGCGCTCGATTTCGAGGTTGGTCGCGGAGAACTACTGGCGGTGCTCGGACAGAATGGCTCAGGAAAGTCGCTGACAATGCACACATTGGCGGGTCTCAGGCCGGCATCGCAGGGCCAGGTCTTGCTCGATGGTCAGGACGTCGCAGCCAGCAGCCGGCGCAACATCGCAAAGCAGCTCGCTTTGCTGCCCCAACACATCGACGACATCTTTCCCGCGACGGTACTGGATACGGCCATGATTGGCCGTCATCCGCATATTGGACGCTTTCAATGGGAGTCAGCCAATGATGTCGATATCGGCCGCGCCGCGCTTGCGTCCGTCGATCTCGAGGGACTGGCCCGCCGTGATGTATTGACATTGTCCGGCGGTGAACGGCGGCGGCTGGCAATCGCGCAGGTACTCGCGCAACAACCAGACGTCTACCTGCTCGACGAACCAACCAACCACCTGGATCCCCAGCATCAGCTTGACGCCCTGCGCCTGTTTCGTGACAGAGCCGACGCCGGCGCCGCAGTCATCGCCAGCCTGCACGATGTGAATCTCGCCGTGCGTTATGCGGATCGCTGCTTGCTTCTTTACGGGGACGGGCGCTGGGACATTGGCGCCACGGGGGACGTACTCGATGAACAGCGTCTCTCGGAACTCTATTCCACCGCAATGGAATCCGTCGCGTGGCGGTCAGCCCGCCTGTTTATCGCGTCAGGCGACGTGACCTCGTAGCAATTTCAGGTATTTGCCGTGCAGCGACGGGTTCGCCGCGAGAACGGAGCGTATACCCAAGGTCGGTTTCTCGCCGTTGAGGTTCGTGAATACCCCACCAGACTCCGTCACGATGATCGACAAAGCGGCGATATCGAGAATGTTGACGTCCGATTCGATAACCGCTTCGATCTTTCCTGCGGCCAGCAAATGATAGTGATAGAAGTCACCGTAACCGCGAATGCGATCGGCTCTTTTCACGATACCACCGAGTGATGACCAGCCGTCGCTGCCGGCGAGTGACTTGAGGTTGCCGACTGATACGGCAGCATGATCGGGATTGTCGATCTTGCTGATCTTGAGTGGTTTGCCATTCAGCCAGGCGCCCTGCCCTTTTTCCGCCCAGGCGACTTCACCCATCATCGTGCCGCTCGACACACCGAGGACGATCTCCCCGTTGTGCATGAGCGCAATCTGCGTAGAGAAAAACGGGTACTGGCGAACGAAGCCCTTGGTGCCATCGATCGGGTCGACTAGCCACAGGTACTCGGCATCCGCATGCGTCTGGCCGGTTTCCTCGCCATAAAAACCGTGATGCGGAAACGCCTCCAGAATAATCTGGCGGATAGCCTGTTCGCATTCGACATCCGCCTGCGTTACAGGCGTCCGGTCTTCCTTGGTCGTTACCGTGAAATTCCCGGCGTAGTACGAACGGCTGATTTCCGCAGCCTTGCTGGCAGCGTCAAGCGCGACCCTGAGAAAGCCGGATGCCGTATTTTCATCGAACTGGTTCACGTCCTGACTATGGCGGCATCGGCGCCTCGAAACAAGCACCTTCCTTGACAGGGTTGCAGCCGCTACCTAAGGTCGCGCCATGGGAAACCGACTCAGCAAGATTTACACGCGCACCGGCGATGACGGCACGACAGGACTGGGCGACGGCAGCCGTACGCCTAAAGACAGCGCACGCGTCGAAGCCTACGGGACCGTCGATGAGGCAAACAGTGCGATTGGCGTTGTGCTCGCGTATGACGCCGTGCCAACGGATGTGCGCAAGTGTCTGACGGAGGTGCAGCACGATCTCTTTGAGCTCGGTGGCGAGTTGTGCATTCCCGGGCATAGCGCGGTGTCACAGTCCTTCATCGATCGACTGGAAAAAGACCTCGATGCATTCAATGCCGACCTGCCGCTCCTGAAAGAATTCATTCTCCCCGGTGGAGGCCTTGCAGCCGCCGCTTGTCATGTGGCGCGTACCACCGTGCGTCGCGCGGAACGACGCGCATTCACGTTGTCGCAGGACGAGGACGTCCGGCCAGAAGTAATCCGGTATCTGAACCGCTTGTCGGACCTGCTGTTTGTCGTCGCCCGCGTCCTGGCGCGCGCCGAGAACGGACAGGAAGTCCTCTGGAACCGCGATCGCGGCTAATCACTGAAAGACGGTCACTGGCTGCGGTTCTCGCGCGCCTGGCTCAACGCAAGACACATCGCATTGCCCGCTATGAGCAAGCGCGGCGTTGCGCGTCCGATCTCGTCCGCTGGCAGGAGAAACTGGTTGCTGTAGCGGATGGCGGCCAGGCTCGGCCAACGGTCCCACTGGGCAAACGCATCATCGCCGGCATCCGTACTTGCCAGCATTACCTCGGGATCACGATCGATGACGGCTTCCGCCGAAATGGCTGGAGCAAGTTCGTCGAGATCGTCAAAGATATTTCGTCCGCCACAAATATCAATTAGACCGCTCACATAGTGCTCGCGATTTACCGTGTACAAGGGCCGCACCGAAACCTGGTAGAACACATCGATAGGCGGCTGATCCGCATACTTCTCGCGCAACGACTGCAGCCCGGCGGCAAACGCCTCTGCCACCTCGTCTGCGCGCTGCTGCCGGCCGGTCAGCTCCCCGACACGACGCAACGCGGCACCGACATCGCCGAGGCCCCGCGTGCGTACCGCCTCCACGCGGTAACCCCGTTTCCTCAATTCATCGACAGTGTGCTGCGGTGTGCCGCTCTTCCAAACGAGCACGAGGTCCGGGTTGAGGACAGCGAGCTGTTCCTGGTCCACCATGAACGCATCACCCACCACCGGAAGTCCCAGCACGGCGCGTGGATAGTCGGACCAGGCACTTACGCCGACAAGTTGGTCACCGGCACCCACGGCGAAGACCAGTTCCGCAAGATTCGGGGCAAGCGTTACGACTCTCGCTGCTGGCCCGGCTTCGTCGGTCTCACTTGCAGGCTCGGAACACGCGCACAGCAACCCACAAAGGCACGCGAGCGCCCACGCCCGGGTCACTGCGTGAAGCCGTACAACGTCATGGCGGCGATGATTACGGCCCAGATCAGGAGCAGCTTGAACACGAGATGGTTGGCAGCTTCCGCGCCGCGAATCGCACGTTCGGTCGGTGTCTCGTCGGGGCGATCCTGCAACGCCAGCGCTGCAACACCGACGCGCGCCAACAGGCTCTCACTGCGCGCAGAGGTTGACGAATCGCGGTCCTCAGTCGGTGCCCGCAGCGCTGCGATCGCATCGTCCATATGCCCGGCCGCTGCATATCCGACAGCCGTCAGCCGCGCCGGCATCCAGGCGAGCCAGCCATGCAGCATCTCGGCCGCATCGCGAATGCGGATTGAATGACTGTCGGCCTGTTCTTCGCGCGCCGCAGAAAAGACTGCGCGGCGGCGGATCAGGTCCGTAACGCGATAGGCCCATGCCGCCAGCGGCCCAAGCGGCCCAAGCACCACGAACCAGAAAACCACGGCAAACAAACGGTTGTTCGCCTGTACACATACGGCCGCTTCGACGCAGGATGTGCGCTCGCTTAGCGTCTCGGGCACGTCGGCTTCGACGATGGCTTTCGCGGCATTATGGACCCGCTCCTCATCATCGGATGCAAGCGCCTTGCAGTATTCGCGCACTTCTTCACCAATGTCTCCCGGTCCCAGCGAGAAAAATAAAACCACGACAGCCAGCAACAGGTAGGCGAAGCCGGCCAGGGTGCCGCCGAGGAACCAGATCACGGCAAATACAGGCAGCACGAGAACCAGGCCCAGCAGTATGACGGGAATTATCGCCGGCCAATTAGCCAGACGTTCCGCCTGGCGAAAGCCGAAGTCGATGATCCGGTCCAGCCAGCGCATGCGCCGCCAGTGGAATAGCTGGGTTGCCAGTCGTTCGACAACGAGTCCGATAAGTAATGCGATCAGGTTCATAGTGCGTCTTCCCTGTGCCCGAGCCCATCATACAATCTGAGCCAGTCGAAAGCAGGGCCCGGATCGGTTTTGCGTCCGGGTGCTATATCTGAGTGGCCCGCAATCTCCCGCGGCGTTATCTGCGGATATGCCTTGCACAGGGCCTGGATTACCGCCTGCAGCACCGGATACTGCCGATCGTCATACGGGGTCTCATCCTCGCCCTCGAGCTCGATACCAATCGAAAAGTCGTTGCAGCGATGGTTGCCACGAAAACAGGACTCGCCTGCATGCCACGCCCTATCCGCAAAGGGCACGAACTGGATGACGCTTCCATCACGGCGAATGAGCACATGCGTGGAGACTTCGATCCCGCGAATCTCCTCGAAGTACGGATGTGCATCCCAGTCGAGTGTGTTTGTAAACAGGGCCTCGATCTCAGGGCCGCCAAACTCGCCTGGCGGCAGGCTGATGCCATGCAACACAATCATCGATGGCTCTGCACCGTCAGGTCGCGCATCGCAATTGGGGCTGAGGCACTGCGTTGCCGGACCCAGAAGCCCGGTGGCATTGTCCACGTTGAAGAGGCATGATTTCGACATCATGAAGACGAGGCTATTTGTTTCCGCGGAATTGATCAACGACGCTGAACTCATACTCGAGGGCGATCGGGCCCGTTACTTAGGCCGCGTACTGCGTTTGCGCGTTGGCGACGATGTCACAATCTTCAATGGCCAGGGCGCGGAGTGGTCCGCCAGCATCTCCGGTATGACCAAGAACACGGCGACTCTGCTGGTCGGTGAAAGCCATGAGGTTGCAACGGAATCACCTCTCAAGATCCATCTCGTGCAGGGCATGTCCCGCGGCGAACGGATGGATTTTGTCGTACAAAAGGCCACCGAACTCGGCGTCAAGCGCATCACACCGGTACTGACCGAATACGGCGTTGTCAAACTCGACGGCGAGCGCGCGATAAAGCGGCGCGATCATTGGCAGGGTGTTGCGGCCAGCGCTTGCGAACAGTCAGGCCGAGCGAGGCTGCCCCTGATCGACACACCGTTGCCACTGAAGGACTGGTTCGGCAGCAAGCCAGACGAAGTAGGCACCCAGCTGATACTTGCGCCCGGCGCAAACACGTCGCTGGCAAGCCTTCCCGAACCGGTGACCAAGATCTGTGTCCTGGTCGGGCCAGAAGGCGGCTTCAGCCAGACCGAATACGAGGACGCCGAATTATCGGGGTTCAAGTCGGTTGCACTGGGTCCGCGCGTACTGCGAACCGAAACCGCGGCAGCCGCCGCGCTCGCCGTACTGCAGTCGCTGTGGGGTGATTTGCGCGCGTAAGCTGTCAGAATCCGTAGGAAAATTCCGGTTGGTCAGGCCTGCATGGATTCGCGAGCCAGCATCGCTTCAAGTTTCTCGAGATCAGGAATCAGCGGAAACTCGTTGATCATTTTCACGCGGCAGAGTACAGGCGCATCCTTCGGCCAACCTTCCGTCGTGTGTAGCTGCAACACATCTTCGTTTACACGCACGAGCTGCGGAAAGCCCTGCGTCAACACGCCAAAATAGCCCGTCTTCAGCTGCCCGGTGGTGGCGTTAAAAACCACGATTCGCGTTCGGCCCGTCGTTACCGGGACGTCCTTGCCCAAGGCGCCTTCAAACGACGCCACCGGTAACGAACGACCATTCCAGTTGACGCTGCCCATCATCCAGGCGTGCGCTCCAGCCTCGTGCTCCGGCGCCGTGAAACGAACGACCTCCGCAACGCAGGCACGCGGCACGATCAGGCGATCCTCGGACAGCGGAATGAGCAAGCTATATAGTTCTTCGGTTTCGCTGCTCACGGCAGTTCAATCCCTTTTTCTTCAAGTTGCCGGCGTATCGCCTCGAGAAGCTGCGCATCCTGATAGGGCTTACCGAGGTAGTCGTTTACGCCCAGTTCGATCGCGCGAGCACGATGCTTATCGCCTGCGCGCGACGTGATCATGATGATTGGCACATCAGCGATGCGTGGATCATTGCGCACGTGAGACGCGAATTCATAACCGTCCATGCGGGGCATCTCAATGTCGAGCAGGATGACGTCGGGTTTGTGATCACGCATGACTGCGATTGCGTCGAGTCCGTCCTTGGCCGTTTCAACCCGCAATCCGCTGCGGTGCAGGAAGCGCTCCGTTACACGCCGAACCGTGATCGAGTCATCGACAACGAGCGCAAGCGGGCGGTCATCGCTGGGCGTCGGCGCCGCTTTCTTGATCTCGACAACGGGCGCTCCGGTGCGCACGAGCGCGTGGATGTCGAGAATCAGGATGATGCGACCATCGCCGAGAATCGTTGCGCCCGAGATGCCGCGAATGCCGGCCAGCTGCGGACCGACAGCTTTGACGACGATCTCCCGGCTGGCAAGCATTTCGTCAACGAGCAGGGCGGCCGAATACTCGCCTGCACGGACCAGTATGATCGGCACTGACGTTTCATCTTCTGGCAGCTTCGCGGCCTGTCCACCAAGATACATGCCCAGGTGGCGGAACTTGTATGCCTGTTCACCGTACTGGTAACTCGGCTCGCTGTGACTCAGCAGGCTCTCGAGTTCACGGCGTGGAATGCGTGCGACACCTTCTACGGTTGGCAACGGCAAGGCATAGACCTCCTCGCCCGTACGGACGATCAGTGCCTGCGTAATCGCCAGTGTGAATGGCAGCCGCACTGTGAAGTTTGTGCCCTGACCGGTAACCGATGATATGCGCAGCGACCCACCAAGCTTCTTCACCTCATTGGCGACCACATCCATACCCACGCCGCGCCCGGCAGACTGCGTCACGGCACCGGCTGTCGAGAAGCCCGGCTTCAACACCAGGTCCATGATCTCTTCGTCACTGACTTTGCTATCCGCCGTGAGCAGGTCCAGCTCATAAGCTTTGCGGCGAATCGAATCGACATCGAGACCGGCGCCATCGTCAGCGACGTCAATGACCATCTCGGCACCTTCTCTGTGCAGTCGGATCGTGATTCGGCCTACGGCAGGTTTGCCCGCAGCCTGGCGGTCGGCGGCATCCTCGATGCCGTGGACGACGGCATTGCGCAACATATGCTCGAATGGTGGCAGCATCTTGTCGAGTACTTGCCTATCAAGTTCGCCCGAGGCCCCTTCGACCGCAAGTTCGGCTCGCTTGCCAGCCTCCTCGGCTACCTGACGCACGAGTCGCGTCAGACGAGGCACATGGCGCTGAAACGGCACCATCCGGGTGCGCATGAGACCGTCCTGAAGCTCGGCAGTGACACGTGACTGCTGCAGGAGCAGACCATCTGCTTCCGTCGTCACGGACTTCAACAGGTCCTTGAGACTACCGAGGTCATTTGCGGATTCGGCCAGCGCCCGTGACAACTGCTGGATGTTGGAGTAGCGATCGAGTTCAAGTGGATCGAAATCGCGGGCCACGAGCGTGTCCTGGTGGCCGTGCATTATCTGGGCTTCCGTTTCAATCTCGAGCTTGCGCAGCTGCTCGCGCAGGCGGGCAACCGTTTGTTCGAGCTCCTCAACGTGGAACTCAAACAGGTTGACCTGCTGGTTCAGGCGCGAATGATAAATGCTGATCTCGCCGGCAGCATTGAGCAGATCCTCGAGCAGATCGGCGTCAACGCGCGCAAATTCCTGGCGTTGGTCCGGCGTGCGCAAGGCCCGCATATCGGCCGGCGGCCGTGCTGTTTCTCTCGCCGGTGGCGCCGGTTCCGGCTCCACTATGGGTTCTGGCTCAGGCTCAGGCTCTGCTTCGGGTTCGGGTTCCGGCTCGGGTTCTGGTTCAGTTTCTGGTTCTTGCGCAATCCCTGGCTCAACCGGCTTTTCAGGTTTTACGCCAATTTCCGCGAGCTCGTCGGCAAGGGGTGAATCGACGATGACCATGCTGACCGTGTCTTCCGGCTCGATCGTGAACTCGGCAGATGGGGTGTCTTCGACCCTCGTGTCATCCGGTGCCCACTCTACTTCGGCATCGTCGGCCACCTCGAACCCTGCGTTTGCATGCTGAATTCGCTGTACCAGGTCGGCAGCGGCACGCACGGGCTTACTCGCAATTACGAGGTCGCGCATACGGTGCAGCTCGTCAATGCTGCGCTGCAACAGGTCCTCAACCGCCGGCGTCGCTTTCACACGGCCATCGTCCACCGAAATCAGCAATGCTTCGATATCGTGACTCAGATTCCCCATCGCCGTAATACCGGCCATGCGTGCTCCGCCTTTCAGCGTGTGCAGGTGGCGCTTCAGCTCTTCCATCGGCTGTGCTGTGCGCTCCTTGACCCACTCGATCAGTGCCTTGTCAGCCGACTCGAGTAACTCCGCGGACTCCTCGGTGAAGATCGAGGCAATTTCGGCATCGTATTCCACCTCGTCGCTCACGATCTCGGCGACAGGTGCAGGAACCTCGTCGAGCAGTTGCTCCATTGGGGCAAACGGCATTTCCTCTGCATCAGCTTCAGAAACCGGCTCCACCTGCACTGCACTTGTCAGCTTGGTAATGTGCTCAATGAGCGCAGAAAAATCGGCACGATCCCGATCGGGATTATTTATGTCCCCAACAATAGTATTGATCGCACGCGAGGCGGCGCGCAGCGCATCAAGTCCGGACCGTTGAAATCCAATCTTGTGGTCGTACACGCGCCTGACGAAACGGTTCAATGCTGCAGCGACGGCAACGCCGCGCTCAACATTCGCCATGTTGGCGCTGCCGTGCAGCGTATGGCACGCACGGTACAACTTGTCAGTAACGTCAAACGGAGGATGATGGCCCTCGCAGGCATCCAGGTAATCAGAGATAACCTTGAGATGGCCCGCCGTCTCCTTCGAGAAGATGTCGTACAGAACGGGGTCCATTTCGAGCGCCGGCTCTTCTTTGACCGGCTCCTCGCTCGCGGGTCGACTAATCGTCAACACGGCCGCATTCGGATCTCCGTCAGCGAACGCATGGGCACGTGCAATCAGAAGGCTGATGTCGGCTGTGGGATTCGTACCCACCTCGAGTTGCTCGACGAGTTCAGGAACTGCGGCCGCGGCCTCAACAATGAAGTCCACCATGGGCGGTGTCCGCTTCAGTGTCCGGTTGATCAGTCGATTAAGCAGGTTTTCTACGGCCCAACAGTATTCGCCAATGCGCTCTGCACCGACCATGCGCCCGCTGCCCTTGAGCGTGTGGAACGACCGGCGCGTTGTGATCAACATCTCCAGATCGTCCGGCGAGGCCGTCCAGGAAGGCAGGTGGCGCTTGATTGACGCAATCTCTTCCTTCGCTTCCTCGATGAACAACTCGAGGATCTCCGGATCCATGTGTTCCGCATCGGGCGCGATAACAGGAAGCGGCATAACCTCGGTCGCCTGCATCTGCGGCGCATCCGCGGCTGCTTCCGCAATCGCGCGTTGCCCTGCGGCTTCGACATCGAGAACCTCGAGCTTTTGCGTCGCGGCAACCTGATCCGGTTCCCTGAATTCTGCGAGCTGCGTTCTGTGCTCGACATCACGAAGCACTGCAAGGCAGGCCTCCGCATTGTCCAGCATGTACCACGGTTCACTACGGCCGGCTTTGACCGTTTCCATGTAGTACTCAATGCTCACGATCGCATCGGCGAGCCGGTCGGTTTCCTTCAGCGTCAACTGCGCTGAACCGCCGACATTCAGAACTTTTGTAACAAGGCTACCAACGCGGTCGACAACTTCCATGGCGCGAGTCTTGTCGAGCATGAGCAGGCCGGCTTTGATACCACCGATCAAAGATGGAATATTGTCGAGACCGCTGGATGGCGCTTCCGCGGTAAGACTCTGGCTGATGGTTTCCTTGATGCGTGCGAGATTGATAATGCACTCGCGCATGACGGACTCGGCGACCTTGCGGAAGTTCTCCGCGTTTTCGGGTGACTCATCATCACCAGCCCCCGCGTCGGGGGCTGCCGGTAGTGTCAGGCGTATAAGTTGTTGCTCCAGACGGTCTTCGACTCGCAACAGCGTGGATGCAATATCCAGAATGACCCGATCATTTGCGACGCCGCCTTGCTCACCGACGGTCTTGAGACGATCAATTTCACCGTCAATGTCGCCACGCAGTTGGCCAAGTCCCAGAACGCCCAGGGTGTCGCTGATCTTCTTTAGCAATTCGAGCTGCGGCACAAGCT
>JBFFOS010000002.1:0-38061 GCA_041574375.1 Woeseiaceae bacterium | reverse complement strand
GCCGGGCTTTTTATTTCGTCGGGTGACGGGGTGGCTTACATCATGCCGCCCATGCCGCCCATGCCGCCCATGTCCGGCATTGCCGGCATGCCCGCATCATCCTGCGGTGCGTCAGCGACCATTGCTTCGGTCGTGAGCAACAGGCCAGATACCGAGGCAGCATTCTGCAGTGCATAACGCGTTACCTTGGTCGGATCCAGGATGCCAGCCGCGATCATGTCACCATATTCATCGGTAGCAGCGTTGTAACCGAAGTTACCTTTGCCTTCGGCAACAGCGTTAAGCACAACGCTCGCGTCTCCGCCTGCGTTGCGAACGATCTGCCGCAGCGGCTCTTCAACTGCGCGCTTCAGGATGGCGATGCCGACATTCTGGTCATCGTTGTCACCCTTGAGCTTGGTAATGGCCGCTACCGCACGAATCAGAGCAACACCACCACCTGCTACAACGCCTTCTTCAACAGCGGCGCGAGTAGCGTGCAGTGCATCTTCAACACGTGCTTTCTTTTCTTTCATCTCAACTTCGGTCGCAGCGCCAACCTTGATGACGGCTACACCGCCAGACAGCTTGGCAACACGCTCCTGCAGCTTCTCCTTGTCGTAGTCCGACGAAGATTCTGCAATCTCGGCATTGATCTGGTCGACACGACCCTTGATGTCGCTCGGCTGGCCAGCACCGTCGATGATCGTCGTCGCTTCCTTGGTGATCTGGATCTTCTTGGCTTCACCGAGATCGTCGAGCGTTGCCTTCTCCAGCGACAGACCAACTTCTTCAGAGATAACCTGACCACCGGTCAGGACTGCGATGTCCTGCAACATGGCTTTGCGGCGATCGCCGAAACCTGGTGCTTTGACAGCTGAAACCTTGACGATGCCACGAATGTTGTTAACAACCAGCGTTGCCAGAGCTTCGCCTTCAACATCTTCAGCAATGATCATCAGCGGGCGGCCGGCTTTCGCGACGCCTTCGAGGATCGGCAGCAGATCACGAATGTTCGAGACCTTCTTGTCGTACAGCAGAATCAGGGGGTTTTCGTGCTCGACCTGCTGGCTCTGTGCGTCGTTGATGAAGTACGGCGACAGGTAACCGCGATCGAACTGCATGCCTTCTACGACATCGAGTTCGTTGGCGAGACCGGAGCCTTCTTCAACAGTGATGACACCCTCTTTGCCAACCTTCTGCATGGCATTGGAGATGATCTCGCCGATTTCCGTATCGGAGTTGGCTGAGATGCTACCAACCTGCGAGATTGCGTTGTGGTCTTCGCAAGGCTCCGACAGCTTCTGCAGTTCGGCAACGATGGCAACAGATGCCTTGTCGATACCGCGCTTCAGGTCCATCGGGTTCATGCCGGCAGCGACCGACTTCAGGCCTTCACGCAGGATAGCCTGGGCGAGAACCGTAGCAGTCGTTGTGCCGTCACCGGCGACATCAGACGTCTGGGAAGCAACTTCCTTGACCATCTGTGCGCCCATATTCTCAAATTTGTCTTCGAGCTCGATTTCCTTGGCAACCGAAACACCGTCCTTCGTGACGGTTGGTGCGCCAAAGCTCTTATCGAGCACGACGTTGCGGCCTTTGGGACCCAGGGTCACTTTTACCGCATTAGCGAGAACGTTGACGCCAGCAAACATCTTCTGGCGAGCGTCATCACCAAATCGTACTTCTTTAGCAGCCATTTCTATATATCCTCTTTAAGCTTCGATAACTGCCATGATGTCGTCTTCCTTCATCACGAGCAGTTCTTCGCCTTCAACTTTAACTTCGGTGCCGGCGTACTTGCCGAACAGAACCTGATCACCAACTTTCACGTCGAGAGCGCGCACTTCGCCGTTCTCGAGGATCTTGCCGTTGCCGGCAGCAATGATTTCGCCTTTTATCGGCTTTTCGGCCGCGGCGTCAGGAATAACGATTCCGCCGGGTGACGTGCGCTCTTCTTCCATGCGCTTAACGATGACCCGATCATGAAGCGGACGCATCTTCATGGTGCTTTTCTCCTATAAACTATTGATTTAAAACCATATTGTTTCGGCTTTCGGACCGGGCGCTGTTAGCACTCGGCCACAAGGAGTGCTAATGATAGGCATGAAGCGTCAAATTTCAAGCGCCAAAGCGAGGGAAATTTGCAGAAATTGGACTCATACCGTGACTTGCCGGCAAATTAACGTAACAATTCGCTCCCCTTTGGGGTCCAAATACCCGAGTTACCCTATGAGAAAGATTTCCAAGACATTCATTGCCCTCCTCCTGGCGCTCTCGCTGGCAGCGCCGGCGAGTGCGACCGATGAGCTTCTGCCCGTCACCGAGGCTTTCAAGTACGTGGTTTCGGACACGGGCGATGCCTTTGAAATCGACTGGGCAATCTACAAACACGCCTACCTGTACAAGAGCAGGCTGTCGTTCGAAAGCGGCAGTGAGGCAATCGTTCTCGGTACGCCGGAGCTTCCCAGGGGCATCGATCATGAGGACGAGTTCTTCGGCAAGCAGGAAATCTATCGAGACTTCTTTTTCGTTTCGATTCCCTACACGGTCAATGGCGAACGGCCGGCAACCGCCGACCTGATCATCAAGAGCCAGGGCTGTGATGACAACATCGGACTCTGTTACCCACCTCAGACCTGGACGGAGACGGTTGCTCTGAAAAGCGCCGTTGCGGAAAAGCCGAAACTGCAGCTCGGCAGCCTCGGCAACAACAGGTCGACGAACGACTTTCCACCCGTCGACGAGGTCTTCTTCCCCGAAATCTTCCCGGTCGACGGCAACACCGTGGAATTGGGAATCCGTATCGTTCCGGGCTTTTATATTTACAAGGACAAACTCACGGTCCGGTCGTTGAGTACCGAAGCCCAGGCGGGCCGCTTTGATCTGCCATCAGGCAAGATGAAGACCGATGAGTATTTTGGTGAGATGGAAGTCTATCTCGACGGATTCCTCGGCAAACTCGCTATAGCACGCGCAACACCGGAGGCAATGGACCTCGAGTTGGAGTTCGGCTACCAGGGATGTGCCGAAGGTGGCCTTTGTTACATGCCGCAGACGCGCGTACTCAAAGTCAGCCTGCCTGAAGCGACAACGACAGGTGCGTTGTCTGCCACCCAGGATCCGCCGGTCAGCGAACAGGCTCGTCTCGCAAACATCATCACTGGTTCCAGCATGTGGGTCGCGGCAGGCCTCTTCTTCCTCGCCGGTCTTGGTCTTGCTTTCACGCCCTGCGTATTGCCAATGGTGCCAATCCTGTCGGGCATCATTGCCGGAGAAGGCGAAAGCGTAACACCGGCGCGCGGTTTCACGCTGGCGCTGACGTACGTGCTCGGCATGGCGATCGTCTACACCGGTGCAGGCGTCGCGGCCGCCGCTGCGGGCATGCAGCTGCAGGCTACATTTAACCAACCCTGGATTCTCATCCTGTTCTCGGGCCTGTTCGTTGTGCTCGCCCTCGGGATGTTCGGCGCCTACGAACTGCAAATGCCGAGCAGTATCCAGACGAAATTATCCGGCATCAGCGGCAACCAGAAGAGCGGCACGATGCTCGGTGCATTCATCATGGGTGCCCTGTCGGCGCTCATCGTCACCGCCTGCGTCGCACCGGCGTTGATCGCGGCACTCACGGTGATGGCGCAGACCGGGGACATGCTGCGCAGCGGCACTGCACTGTTCGCGATGAGCCTCGGAATGGGTGCACCGCTTTTGCTGGTTGGCGCAGCACAAGGTAAATTCCTGCCAAAAGCCGGCCCCTGGATGGTGGCGGTCAGAAACAGCTTCGGCTTCATGATGCTGGGGCTGGCGATCTGGATGCTGTCCCGCATATTGCCGGGCCAGGCAACAATGCTGCTCTGGGCCGTGCTCATTTTCATGGCTGGCGTATTTATGGGTGGCCTGACTACCCTTACGAGTGGCTCGACAGGCCCGCAGAAACTGGGCAAGGGCTTTGGTTTTCTCGCGATCATCTACGGCATTGTGCTGTTGCTGGGCGGGTTGATGGGCGGCAGCAATCCTTTGCGGCCACTCGCCAGCGTGAACCTCGGCGGCGGCACGATTGTTGCTGAGGCCGAACACGAGTTGCCGTTCAAACGAATCAAGACGGTCGAGGATCTCGACCGTGAGCTCGCAGACGCATCGCGCCAGGGCAAGACCGCATTTCTCGATTTCTATGCGGACTGGTGCGTGTCGTGCAAAGAGATGGAGGCCTATACGTTCACGGACGGCAACGTGCAGGCTGAGTTATCGAATACGGTCTGGCTGCAAGCCGATGTAACGGCGAACGATGAAGCCGACCAGGCGCTTCTGAATCGCTTTGGCGTTTTCGGCCCTCCTACGATTATTTTCTTTGGTAAGGATGGGCGGCAGCGTCATGGCTATGAGGTCGTTGGCTATATGAAGGCAAAAGACTTTGTCCAACACTTGCGGCAGGCGCTCGATACCGGCCAGACTGTCGCGCAACAACACTAGAAAAAAGGTCCCGCTGTGCAACGAATCATGCTGATCTTCGGAGTGGCGCTGCTTGCCTTAATGGCTGGCGCGCTTTTCTACGCCGCGAGAATTCCCGTCCAGGTCAAAGTGCCACCGCCACCTCAAGCTGCGAAACTGGAGGTCGCCACGCACCCGGCCTTTTCGTTGCCGGACCTTGAAGGCACGCCGCGCGATTTTGCGGAGTGGGATGGCAAACACCGGCTGCTCAACTTCTGGGCTACCTGGTGTGCGCCGTGCCGGCGCGAGATTCCGCTCCTGGTGGCATTCCAGGATCAACACGGCGATGCCGGTTTCCAGGTGCTGGGCATCGCAGTCGACTTCCCCGAGCAAGTTACGTCTTACGCCGAACAAACTGAATTCAACTACCCGATCCTCGTCGGTCAGCAGGACGCGATGGCCGTGGCCGAGTCATCCGGGATCGAGTTCATTGGTATGCCGTTCACGATGTTCGTAGCCAGTGATGGCGAATACATCGGCGCGTACATTGGCGAGCTACACCAGTCACATCTCGACGACATCGTGAACATCATGACCCGGCTCGACAGCGGCGACATCACGAAAGACGAGGCTCGCGGGGCACTGGACCTGTTATAGGGGCTGCCAAAGAAACGGCGCTTGTGCGAGTGCGCCTCCAAAATTTGCACAAAAATCGGAAAAAAGGGTTAGAATTGCGGCCATCTTCGGCTAACTTGCCAAAACGCCCTAAAAAATGTCCGATTTCCTGCTAATTAACGGCCCCAATCTCAACCTGTTGGGCTCTCGCGAACCCGATGTCTACGGCTCGGACCGTCTCGAGGATATCGAGAATCGCTGTGTTGAGATCGCCGGAAATCTCGGTCATTCACTGGTCTGCTACCAGAGCAACGCCGAACATGAACTCATCGATCGCGTGCAACAGGCCGCGACCGATGGGGTCGATTTCATCATCCTGAATCCCGGAGCGTTCACGCATACGAGTGTCGCCCTGCGCGACGCATTCCTGGCGGTTCAGATTCCGTTTATCGAGATTCACCTGAGCAACACGTTTGCCCGGGAAGAGTTTCGGCATCACAGCTACTTCAGCGATATTGCGAGTAGCTGCCTGTTTGGGTTTGGGGCATACGGCTACGAGCTGGCGTTGCAGGCTGCCAGTCACTACGTCGCAGAGGGCTAGAGATGGATATTAGAAAAGTAAAAAAACTGATCGAGTTGCTGGATGAATCCGGCATCGCAGAGATTGAAATTACCGAGGGGGAGGAATCGGTACGAATCAGTCGTTACGCGCCGGGCGCATCTGTTACTGCTGCCCCGGTCGCGGCAGCACCGGTCGCGGCACCGGCAGCTCCGGCTCCCGCGGCGGCACCTGTGCCAGAGGTTACCGAAGACGATGGCTTTGAAGTTACCGCGCCGATGGTTGGAACGTTTTACGCCGCTTCTTCACCGGGCGCTGCGCCCTATATCCAGGTCGGCGATCGCGTCAACGAAGGCGACACGCTTTGCATCATCGAAGCGATGAAAATGATGAACCAGATCGAAGCCGACGTCTCTGGCGTCGTCAAGTCGATCCGCATACAGAATGGCGAACCGGTCGAATTCGGCCAGGTACTTTTCGTCATAGACCAGCGCCAGGGTGACTAAGCGAGACCGCCAACATGTTGGATAAAATCGTAATTGCCAATCGTGGCGAGATCGCGCTTCGAATTCTGCGCGCCTGCCGCGAGATGGGCATCAAGACGGTCGCGGTGCACTCGACGGCCGACAACAATCTGAAGCACGTGCTGCTGGCGGACGAGACCGTCTGTATCGGACCGCCGCAATCGAGCGAGAGCTACCTGAACATGCCCGCTATTATCAGCGCGGCTGAAGTGACAGACGCGACCGGCATTCATCCCGGTTACGGCTTTCTGTCGGAAAACGCCGACTTCGCGGAACGCTGCGAATCCAGCGGCTTCACGTTCATCGGGCCCAAAGCAGAGTCCATTCGCCTCATGGGCGACAAGGTATCGGCCATTCGCGCCATGAAAAAAGCCGGTGTGCCCTGCGTACCGGGCTCCGACGGCCCGCTCAGTGATGATCCCGATGAGAACGTTCGCCTCGCCCGCGAAATCGGCTACCCGATCATCATCAAGGCATCGGGCGGCGGCGGTGGCCGCGGCATGCGCGTCGTGCATACCGAGGCCTCGTTGATTGCCGCCATTACGGTTACCAAAGCCGAGGCACGCGCAGCGTTCGCCAATGACGTCGTCTACATGGAAAAATTCCTTGAAAAGCCGCGACATGTCGAATTTCAGGTCCTCGCCGACACGCATGGCCACGCCATCCACCTGGGTGAACGTGACTGCTCGATGCAGCGCCGTCACCAGAAGGTGGTCGAGGAAGCGCCGGCGCCGGGGATTACCGAGGAACAACGTCAGCGCATTGGCGACCGATGCGTCAATGCCTGCAAGGAAATCGGCTATCGCAGTGCCGGTACGTTCGAGTTTCTGTACGAAGACGGCGAGTTCTATTTCATCGAAATGAACACGCGCCTGCAGGTCGAACACCCGGTCACGGAAATGATTACGGGCATCGATATCGTGCGCGAGCAATTACGCATCGCCAGTGGCGAACCTCTGACGATAAAGCAGGAAGACGTCAAGATTCAGGGCCATGCGATCGAGTGCCGCATCAATGCGGAAGACCCGAAGAGCTTCATGCCTTCACCCGGCCTGGTCACCCTCTGGCACTCACCCGGCGGTCCAGGCATTCGCATGGAAAGTCATGTATACAGCGGTTACAAGGTACCGCCCTACTACGACTCCATGATCGGCAAGCTGATCGCACACGGTGAGAATCGCGACGCCGCGTTTGCGCGCATGAAGAACGCGTTATCTGAAATCGTTATTGAGGGCATCAAGACCAACGTGCCGCTGCACCGGGAGATATTCCAGCACGCCGCCTTCCAGGCTGGTGGAACGGACATCCACTACCTCGAGAAACGTCTCGGGCTGACCTGACGGAGCGCTACGACGGTGGACTGGCGTCAGTTCGTAATGGACCTCGACTCCCTGGATCCGGACACCGTTGAGGATATCTTCATCCGGTTGGGTGCAGCATCCGTAACGCTGTCCGACGCTGGCGACAACCCCGTTCTCGAACCCGCACCAGGCGAGACCCCCTTGTGGTCGCATACGCGAATCACGGGGATGTTTCCCGGCGACGCCGACATGGACGCATTTCGAAAAGGTCTGCTCGGCGCACTCGGCGTGGCAGAGCTTCCTGACCATCGTATCGAGGACCTTGCTGACCGCGCGTGGGAGCGGGAATGGCTCAAGGACTTCGGCGCAATGCGGTTCGGGGAACGGCTGTGGATCTGCCCGACCGGCAGCGATGTCAATGAGGACGAAGCGGTTGTCGTGCGCCTGGACCCCGGGCTCGCATTCGGCACCGGCACGCACCCGACCACCGCCCTGTGCCTCGAATGGCTGGACGGGATCGACCCGACGGGGAAAACCCTGCTCGACTATGGCTGCGGCTCGGGCATCCTTGCCATTGCAGCCCTGAGGCTTGGCGCAGCATCAGCCACCGCCATGGACATAGACCCGCAGGCCGTTATCGCCACTCGCCAGAACGCCGCCGACAATGATGTCGCCGAAAACCTGCTCGTCTGCGGCAGCCCTGGCGAAATCGAGGGAACATTCGATGTCGTGGTGGCCAATATCCTCGCCGGGCCCCTTGTGCAGTTTGCCGACTTCATCACACCAATGCTTGCCAGCCGCGGTATGCTTGCATTGTCGGGCGTATTATGTGAACAAGCCGATGAGGTAATGGCTGCGTACGACCCCTGGATCGAGTTCGAGAAACCCGCGTTCAGGGAGCACGACGGCCAGACATGGTCGAGATTGACAGGTTTGAGAAGGTCCAGACACTGATGTACACGCAATGCCCTGAATGCAGCACAGCATTTCGCGTCACCGCGGATGTATTGAAGCAGGCCGCCGGCAAGGTCCGTTGCGGTGGGTGCGGCCATGCATTCAATGCACTCGAGTTCCTGTCCGAGACCATGCCGAAACAGCCTCAAAAGGTGGAAGCCGAAGAGGCGCTACCCGAGCTCAAGCCCGAACCGCTCCAATCCGATAGCGGAGTTCCGAAGTCGATATCCGCCGAACAAAGTGCGGCCCTGCTGAAGACGCTCGACGAACTCGCGGGCTCGGACATCCGCATTGAAGATACCGGAGTCGAATGGCGCGTACTGGATGAGGATGAACTCGGCGTAGCCGGCGATGACCGTGTTGCGAACGCCGAGGATGCGGCCCCACCTGAAGAAAACCCGTCCGAAGTCGATGAGTTCCTGGAGGAGTCCCCCACCCCGGTCGACCAGTTCCTGACCGACACGCCAGCGCAGATCGAGTCACCCGAGATTTTCGAAGCCGAGGCGAACGAGCCTGCCATGACGCCGGTCGACGAATTGCGCTTTGACGACAATACGCCGCTGCCCGAAGATTTCGAAGATGACTTTGTAGGCGCGGCCTATTCAGCGGATCAGCCTGACAGCGCGGCGACAGAACCGGCCGGGGCCGATGTCGCCAGCGACGATGTCGATGAATCGGCAGCGGCCGACGTCGACCTCAGTGATCCGCACGAATGGACCGATATTCTCGATGAATTTGAGGACCTCGCAGAAGCCGTCGCGGCGCCGTTCGATGAGGACGCCGGGACCGGACTCGACGACGTTCCGGATGTCAGCCTGCAGGACGAGCCTGGCGACGATGAAACAGCCGCTGCCGTCGAACAACCGCTCGACATGGACACGCAGTTTGCGCTGCAAGCCGAGGCCATGGGTATCGATTTGAGCGGCACGCACGACGTGGTGCAAGAACCGGAGCCCGAGGATGAAGTCGACATCGATGAGTTTCTCCGCGAAGGCCCGGATGACGATCGCGAACTCGAGGACCTGCTCGATGAGGAGCTCGTGGACGAAGTCGACAAGGAAGAGCAGGTCGAGGCAACTCAACTGGATCTCATCGATGAAGACACCGAGGACGTCACGGAAATAGCGCGCGACGAGGATGAAGAACTCGACGAGGAACCGGAGGATTCGGAAGACGACGAAGGCGACGAAGGCGACCTGGACGAAGAGCTTGATGATCATGAGGATGCGCTCGACCTGCTCCATGAGTTCGACGACGAACTCGATGAAACGCTGAGCGCCATCGATGGCGATGCCGCCGAACCCCCCGAAGTCCAGGAACCCGACGATGACGACGGCGAGGACTGGCAGCTCGAGGATGACACGGACGACACGGACGACTCATTCGATCATGACGAGATCTACGTTCCACCGATGACGGAAGAGGAACAGACGATCAATATGCAGATCGACCAGGACCTCATGGCACTCGCAGTCGAAGACGATGGGGGACTGACATCGACCATGGTTCTTCCCGAGGGCGCGGCCGAAATAACAGCGGACGGCAAGAAGGACGACAAGACCGAAAGAGACCAAGCTATGGTGGATACGAGCGCCGGCTTCGAAACCATCATCATGGAAGGCGAGTTCGTGAGCACCGCGCTCGACAGGGAAAAGCTGGCCGCTGACGCAGCGGCCGCTGCAGATGCGCTCGCAGAAGCTGCCGCGGCTGAACGCGCCGCCGAAAAAGCAATGCGAGCCGACAAGCGTCCGTGGGGCATTATCGGCGGCATTGCCGTGCTATTTCTGCTTCTTGGTTTACAGGTACTGCACCAGTCTCGCGAGACACTTGCGACGATCCCGGCGTTCAACAACGTCGTTGGCCCGATGTATCGCGCTATCGGCAAGCCCTTATCTCCGGAGTGGGACATCACGGGCTGGCGCTTCGAGGCGACGAAAGGCAGTACCGACCAGGGTGATGAGAACCTGACGATCTTTTCACGTATCGGCAACACATCGGACAAGCCGTTGCCCTACCCGCTCGTGGCGATTTCACTAACTGATCGATTCGAGGAAACCGTCGGCAGCCGCATACTCGATCCGGCGGACTACCTGTCAGATGATCTGGACCCGCGCAAACTTGTTCAGCCCGGCAACACCTTTAATGCGGTAATAACGATACAGTCCCCGGCCGAGACCACCACCGGCTTCAAACTGAATGTCTGTTACCGGGAGTCAGGCGGCCAGCTTCGCTGCGCAATCGACGACTTCAAGTAAATTCCTGGCAGGAGACCAACCCGGCGACCGAGCCGCGCTCCTGCGTTAGTATCCCAAGCGTGTTCGACAGCCCTCTTCAAATTGGTCCTTTTACGCTCTCCAGTCCGTTCGTGCTGGCGCCGATGGCGGGCATAACAGACGCTCCTTTCCGACGCATCTGCCGGGCTTACGGTGCCGGGATGACCACCTCGGAAATGACAACGGCTGATACCAGCCTTTGGCAGACGCGAAAATCGCGGCATCGCCTCGATCTCGACCTCGACGCGAAACCCGTGGCGGTGCAAATTGCGGGCTCGGAACCCGACCAGCTCGCCATTGCGGCACAGGCCTGCGTTGACCGCGGTGCACAGATCATCGATATCAACATGGGCTGTCCGGCCAAGAAAGTATGCAAGAAAGCAGCGGGATCGGCGCTGCTGCGAGACGAAAAGCTCGTCGCGAGTATACTTACGACAGTCGTCGCGGCAGTTGACGTTCCGGTTACTTTGAAATTCCGTACCGGATGGGACCCCGAACACCGAAATGCACCGCAAATTGCCCGCATTGCTGAAGATGCGGGAGTCCAGGCGCTCGCCATTCACGGGCGCACTCGCGCATGTCGCTACAAAGGCGAGGCGGAATACGAGACGATTGCGCGGGTCAAGGAGATTGTCGATATTCCCGTGATAGCGAACGGCGACATCACCACAGTGAAGAAGTCGCTTGAAGTTCTGAGCCTAACTAACGCTGATGGCTTGATGATTGGCCGGGCCGCCCAGGGCCGCCCGTGGATCTTTCGCGAACTGAACGCCCTGCTCGATTCGACCGTGGAAAATACGCAGCTAGAAAAAAATGAATTGCGTGATATTATGCTCGGCCACCTGAATGACCTGCATCGGTTTTATGGGGAACACGCAGGCGTTCGAGTGGCCCGCAAACATCTGACCTGGTACTGCGATTACCTCGAAAAGGCCGAAGACTATCGGCATCAGGTGGTGCGTGTTGACAGCGCTTCGGAACAGATTCGCCTGACGAAGCAATATTTCCTGGGGATTGAGCAAAGTGGCACAAAAGAAGAACAACAACGACCTTTCGTTCAGAGCCAGTAAGAAACCGCTTTGTAAGCACACCGAAGATGCACTCGACCAGTACTTCGCCACACTGAATGGTGATCGGCCGGGCGACTTATACGAGCTCGTTATCGGCGAGGTGGAGCGACCTCTCTTCCAGGCCGTCATGGATTACACACAAGGCAACCAGAGCCAGGCTGCCGGAATTCTTGGCATCAACCGCGGAACCCTGCGCAAGAAGCTCAGAACGTATTCGATTATCCAGTAACCCTCCTCCCAGGAATCAACATGTTTAACGTTAGACGGGCGCTCGTCAGTGTTTCTGACAAGAGTGGTCTCATTCCTTTCGTACAGGGCCTCGCCGAACTCGGTGTCGAGGTTCTGTCGACGGGCGGCACTTGCCGCCAGCTTCGCGAAGCAGGTCTTGAAGTCATCGAAGTCTCCGAAAAAACCGGTTTCCCGGAGATCATGGACGGACGCGTCAAGACGCTGCACCCGGTTATCCACGGAGGCCTGCTCGGACGTCGTGGCACGGACGAAGCTGTCATGGAGGAGCACGGCATCGAGCCCATCGATCTGCTCGTCGTGAATCTCTATCCGTTTGAGCAAACAATCGCGCGCGAGGACGCGACGATTGACGATGCCATCGAGAACATCGATATCGGCGGACCTGCCATGATCCGCGCCGCGAGCAAGAATCACGACGGCGTTGCTGTCTGCGTCAGCCCCGACGACTATGACCTGGTTCTTGAAAAGCTCAAAGGCGACGGTCTTGGGATAGAGGATCGTCGCCGGCTTGCTGCCAGGGCCTACGCGCACACCGCGAGCTACGACACGGCGATAACGAAATACTTGTCGGCGTCTCTAAAGGACGATGTGCTCGGCGAGCGTTTCCTGTATGCAGGTAATCTGTCTGAGAGACTGCGTTACGGCGAGAACCCGCACCAGGGCGCTGCGTTCTATGTTGACCAGCAGACGCCGGCTGGCTCACTGGCCGCCGCGAAGCAGCTTCAGGGCAAGGCGCTGTCCTACAACAATATTGCTGACAGTGATGCCGCGCTCGAATGTGTGAAGCAGTTCGAGAATCCGGCTTGCGTCATCGTCAAGCACGCCAACCCATGCGGCGTTGCCGTTGCCGGTGATATCGGGGATGCGTATGACAAGGCGTTCAAGACGGACCCGACGTCAGCATTCGGTGGCATCATCGCATTCAACCGCCCTCTCGATGCAAAGACGGCAAAGGCCATCATCGACCGGCAATTCGTGGAGGTGATCGTTGCACCGTCGATTGACGCCGACGCGATTGAGGTAACTGCCGCCAAGAAAAACGTACGCGTTCTGGAGACCGGTGCATGGCCGACAGCAGCAGCGCCTGGCTTCGACTTCAAGAAAGTGTCCGGTGGCCTGCTCGTTCAGAATACCGACCTCGGTGTCATCACGGCCGATGATCTCAAGGTCGTTACCGAAAAAGCACCGACGCCGGGGCAGATCCAGGACATGCTTTTCGCCTGGACCGTCGTGAAGTACGTGAAGTCAAACGCCATCATCTTCTGCAAGGACAACATGACTATCGGTGTTGGTGCGGGCCAGATGAGCCGGGTTTATTCCACGAAGATTGCCGCCATCAAGGCGGCCGACGAAGGCCTGGATATCAATGGCTCGGTCATGGCATCCGATGCGTTTTTCCCGTTCCGTGATGGCATTGACACCGCTGCCGAGACGGGAATTGCCGCCATTATTCAGCCGGGCGGCTCGATGCGGGATGACGAGGTTATCCAGGCCGCCAACGAGCACGGTCTGGCGATGGTATTCACCGGCATGCGACACTTCCGTCACTGATGAACATTCTCATTATTGGATCCGGCGGCCGCGAACACGCTCTCGCGTGGAAATGCGCCCAGTCGCCGCGCGTCGACGAAGTGCTCGTCGCACCCGGCAATGCCGGCACGGCGCGCGAAGATAAAGTTCGCAACGTCGATGTATCTGCCGACGATATCGAGGCTCTCGCAGCGCTGGCACGTGCCGAGAAAGTGGCCCTGACTATCGTTGGTCCGGAGGCACCACTCGTCGCCGGCGTTGTCGATCGTTTCAATGAACTCAACCTCCCTTGCTTTGGTCCGACAGCGGCGGCCGCCCAACTCGAAGGCTCGAAGGCCTTTACGAAGGATTTCCTCGCACGCCATAACATTCCTACAGCCGCCTACCAGAATTTTACCGACCTGGAACCGGCGCTCGCCTATATACGCGAGCAAGGTGCACCCATCGTCATCAAGGCCGATGGCCTGGCGGCGGGCAAGGGTGTGATTGTTGCGACGACGCTCGAGGAAGCCGAAACCGCGGCAACCGACATGCTCGCCGGCGGCAGCTTCGGCGAGGCCGGCGCCAGAATCGTCGTCGAGGAGTTCCTGCACGGGGAAGAAGCGAGCTTCATCGTTATTACGGACGGCGACACCGTCCTGCCGATGGCAACCTCCCAGGACCACAAAGCCCGCGACGAAGGCGATGTCGGCCCGAATACCGGCGGCATGGGCGCCTACTCCCCCGCCCCGGTCGTAACACCGGAAATCGAAGCGCGGATTATGCAAGAGGTGATTCGGCCCACCCTCGAGGGAATGAAAGCCGATGGCAATCCCTACCTCGGATTCCTGTATGCCGGCCTCATGATCATGGCGGATGGCACGCCCCGGGTCATCGAGTTCAACTGCCGCATGGGCGATCCGGAAACGCAGCCGATTATGGCGCGCCTCAAGTCAGACCTCGTTGACATCTGCCTGTCGACGCTGGAAGGCGACCTTGACGAACGCTACGCGGTCTGGGATATGCGCGCTGCGCTGGGTGTCGTTATGGCAGCCGGCGGTTATCCGGCAAGCTATGCAAAAGGCAAGGTCATTTCCGGACTCGATGACGCTGACAGCAACACCCAGAAGGTTTTCCACGCAGGTACCGCGACAGACGGCGATAACGTCGTTACAAGCGGCGGCCGCGTACTGTGCGTTGTTGGCCTCGGCAATACCGTTGCCGAAGCCGCTCGGGATGCCTACGACGCCGTCGACAAGATCGACTGGGAAGACGTGTACCTGCGCCGCGATATTGGTCACCGCGCAATCGCGCGGGAGACCGCTTAAGCCGTGCTGACGACAGCTGAGGCCCTCGAAAAAGTTCTGGCCGCGATGCCCGAGCTCGCGGCTGAAGCCACCGAGGTTTCCGCTGCGACCGGCCGCATCCTGCGCCAGACTGTGGTCGCTGAGCGTGACCAGCCACCTTTCGATCGCGTCATGATGGATGGCATCGCGCTTGCCCACGCAGACCTTGCGGCTGGCAAGACGTCCTTTCCAATTCAATGCACCCAAATGGCGGGCGAACCGGCGAAGCACCTGGAGGCCGGCAAGGCGATCGAGATCATGACCGGCGCATCGTTGCCGGTGGGTGCCGACTGCATCGTTCCCGTGGAACGCATCACGGTCGATCACGGCGTGGCAGCACTAGAGGACGGCTACGAGCCGGAGAAATGTCAATTCATCCACCCACGCGCGTCTGATCACGCCCAGGGCAGCGAACTACTCATTCCCGGCAAACGAATCTCGCCGCTGGATATCGCAGTCATCACGTCGGCCGGATTGACAGAAGTTGCGGTAAGTCGTGCACCGGTGATTCGCATCATTTCAACCGGCGACGAGCTCATCCCGGCCGGCGAGAGAATCGAGCCACACCAGGTTCGCCTGTCGAACGGCCCGGCCATGCAGGCCTTGCTCGAACAACACGGCTACACGGATTGTGAGCATGACCACCTGGTCGACGAGCGAGACGTACTCAAAGAGTGGATTGCGATTCACCTGGATGCCGCCGATGTGATTATCCTGAGCGGTGGCGTATCGATGGGCAAGGCGGACTACGTACCGGAGGTGCTCACCGAACTCGGTGTCGAGGTGATTTTTCACAAGATCAGCCAGCGCCCCGGCAAACCGATGTGGTTTGGCAGGGGGCCGGATGGTCAATCGGTGTTTGCGCTGCCCGGCAATCCTGTTTCAGCGCTGGTTTGTTGCCGACAGTACGTCATCCCGGCGCTGGCGAAGGCCTCGCTGGCCGCTACGCAGGCACCTGAGTTCGCATCGCTCGCGAGCGACGTCACATTCAAGCCCGACCTGACCTGTTTTCAGCCTGTACGCCTGCTATCGAACGCCGCAGGCCAGGTGCTGGCGATGCCCGTCAAGACCAACACATCTGGCGACTTCACCGCCTTGTCCGCTACCGACGGCTATGTCGAACTCGCCAGGGAGCAGTCAGAGTTTCCGGCGGGGACTCCAGTTTTCCTTCACCGGTGGTAATCTCCGTGCATGATTCCCGCATCTGAAGCACTCCAGCGCCTGCGCGACGGTAACTATCGATTCGTGCATGGCGAGGAAAATGACCTGCAGTCGATAAACCAGGCTCGACGGGCCGAACTGGTGGATGGCCAGAGCCCGTTCGCCGTCATCGTCGCCTGTTCGGATTCGCGAGTCCCGGTTGAACTGATATTCGACCAGGGTCTTGGCGATCTGTTTGTTATTCGGGTGGCAGGAAATATTGTCGCACCGTCACAAATCGGCAGCGTAGAGTTTGCGGCCGCAAATCTCGGTACAAAGCTTGTGGTCGTGCTGGGCCACAGTAATTGTGGCGCTGTGGACGCGACCCTGAAAGAACTCTCACTGCAGCAGGAAATACGCTCACCTAACCTGCGGTCCATCGTGGATCGTATTGGCCCAGCTGTGGAAGCTCTCGACAACCCGTCCCTCAACGATGCCGTCGTCGCCAACGTGCGCAATTCGGTAGCGCGACTGCGCAGCGGCTCGGGAATACTCGAAGCGCTGATCGATTCGGGCGATCTGACCGTCGTCGGTGCCAAATACTCGATCGAGTCCGGTGTGGTCGATTTCCTCGACGACTGAAAATTCATCCCTGGACTAGATAGAAAACCGTTGTACTCAGGACTAGACTTATTCCATGGCCGTGCAGTATTCCATCGAATACGTTAACTCCACAGTCGAGGTCCGAGCCTCCGGCATACCCGACCGTGCGTCGCTGACACAGATGTGGAAGGACATCATTGCGGCCTGCAAGGAGCACCACTGTTTCTCGATTCTCGGGATAGCCAACATGGATCGGCCACTCAGTCTTGCCGATGCCATCGACCACCAGGCGATCTTCCCCGAGGCGGGCGTTACGATCGACCACCGTATCGCCTGGGTGCAGGAGAATCCGGACGCACGCAAGAGAACAGAGGTCGCCGAGACGATATTGCTTAATCGTGGCCTGCTCAATGGTCGCCTGTTTGCGGACGAGTTCGAGGCACGCCGCTGGTTGGCAGATACATAGTCGAAACAAGAACATCACGCTGGTCTTTCTGTCCACTCCTGTTCAATTAAATCGACAGATTTCCTGACTTTTACCCGTCTTACCGGGTAGCCCCACAAGCAGTCAGGAGAACCGACCATGAAAACAAGAAACCTATGCCTGGAAGCATCTCGAGATCGAAGACCCTGACGAACACAAAATGCTCGGTGTGAGCGTTCGCAGCCGCCTGCGGCGCCAAGGCCTTACCGAGATCTTTTTCGAAAGCGCAGAACCGACATTCGATGAGCTCGCGCCAGAGACATTTTTCGGGCGTTTTCCGGAAGGTACCTACGAGGTCGAGGGCATCACGCTTGAAGGTGACGAAATCGAGAGCGAAACGGAGATCACGCACGCGATGCCGGCACCGCCGGTTCCCACGGTCAATGGCGAGGCTGCAGCCCAACAATGCGATGACGAGGAACCCGGTTATGACGCCCCGGTGATTGACGCCGACGAGTATGTCATCGCGTGGGATGATGTCACGACGACGCACCCATCCCTTGGCTACCCGCGAGGGGCACCCGGCCTTGTGGTCGTCAACTACGAGGTAGTCGTCGAAGCTGAGTTGGAGACTGACAGCGGCGAGGAGTTCACGAGCGTTTTCAGTGTCGTCCTTCCCCCTGGTGTCACTGAGATGACGATTCCAGAGGAGTTCATGGACCAGGCGGAGGAGTTCAAGTATGAAGTCCTGGTCCGTGAAAATAGCTGGAATCAAACGGCCATCGAAAGCTGCTTCCTGACGGAAGATGAAGGTGACTAAAGGACCAACCTGCCTGCAGTGCGGGGTCCTTGCGGGCCTCGCGTTGCTTCTTGCGGGCAATGCATTCGCGGACAAATCGCTGCGGGACCAGGTTCACAGGCAATACAAGGACCGCAGCTACATGCTGATAGAGGACTCAAATGGCGCCCGCCTTTACCTGTTCGGCAACGAGAATACTGCGGCGAGTACGCACATGTTGCGGACCATTGAAAAAAACCTTGTCGACCAAGCGCTGGAGAAAGTTCGCGTGCCGGATGCGAGAACCCGGGTTCGCGGGTTGACAGAGCTGGCGGGCGTCGATGACCCTGCGGCACTGAACGCGGCGCTGGCTCTGCTAGTGGACCCCGAAAAGCAGGTCCGCGATGAGGCGGCCATACTCATCCTGGATCACCCGCAAGGTGCGGACATCGCCGCGGCACTCGGATTGACTGACGAGGATGCAGAGGACTAGTGTGCGGGTCGGCCATATCTTCCTTGCGAAATCGTTTGACGGCACGGACGAACATTTCGTCAACTTGCTCGAGGCGCTGATGCGCGCGGGTCTTCAGCAGTACGTGCTGGTAAGAAACCCGTCGCTTGCGAAGCGATACGATGCGATTGAAGGCGTAGACGTCGGGCCAACAGTCCGTTCGGCTGTTGCGGCCAGTTGCCTGATGCCGCATCTCGATCTCGTACACGCTCACGACCGTGCCGCAGGCCAGGCCGGATTGTTACTCACCCTGACCCGTTCGATTCCGTTCGTTCTGACACATCGTGAGTCGATGGCGATCAACAAGGATCCGATCACCCAGGCGGTCTACAAACGTGCGGCCGGTATAATCTGCGTGGACGATGCCGACATTGCTCTTTTGCGGCACTACGACCAATCGTTGCGCCTGCATCTCGTTCAGGATCCTGGCCGCTTCGATTCTACGCGTGATCATTTGCGCATCTATCAAAACTCCCAGAGAATGCCAATTGCGGGTAGCAAGGGCATCCAGTAGTCGAAACTTTGCTCGAGAAACGGCTCTCCGTTGTCATCTTCATCGACATCCCAGTCAATACAACAGACGTTTTTTCGGTTCAGTGCATTGGAAATTTCGACGAAAACCAGTAATGACCCGCGTGGTACGCGGATTCTTCGACTCAGGCGCACGTCGAGGCTCGCAAACGTCGATAGCTGCAAAGCATTGCGTGGGCCGGGAACGGCATTACCGTCCCCATCCAGCTGCAAATCCGTCGTTGGCCATCCGGAGTGCACGCTTGTGGCGGCAGAAAAATTCCAGGTCTCGTCGCGCCAGCCGAAGCCACCCTGAAAGGCGTGGCGCTGATCCCAACTTCTGGGTTCGTCCCGGTTGCCTATGCGATCACTGGCTTTAGACCACGTGTAGGACATCCACCAGTTCCACGCTCCACGCACTCGGTCGGCCGATAGCTCAATGCCATGCACTCGCGCCCGCGTCGGGTCGAGGCGCACCCGGTCAGCCTGGAGCTCGGGCATGGGTCCGAGCGGATCGTACAGATTTTCGAAACGCGGCCGCACGTCGCGAATCTCTTTGCGGAAGGCCTCTGCACGCAGGAAGATGTCGCGTGCGATCAGCTGCCGGAACCCAATTATGAAATGATCGGCACGCTGAGCCGGCCAGAAACTCGTGATGCCATCCTCAACCTGCAGTTGCTGGATCGGTTGGGACTGATGGTATCGACCCGCGCTCAGCCGAAACTCGCCATTCTCCCAGGGCCGAAACATGTAACTCAGCCTTGGACTCAATTGAGAATCGGAATCGAGGTCTGTGTATGTCTGATCATCCCAGCGTAACCCCCACTCGACAATCGAACGGTCACTGATCCGCCAGCGATCAGACACGTAAAGTGCGTAACTGCCGCCCTCCGGGTTCGCAACATGCGACCGGTCTACGTCTGGCAGACCATAAAGTTCCTGCAGACCAAAGTAACGTGCCGTCCCCTCGTAGGAATACTCGGCATCGCTCCATGCCGCGTGAACGCCCCACTGCGTATGGTGGCGATCGGTCGGGCTCCATACCCAGTCCTGCCGCACACCGAGTTGGCCTACGTCCCGGTCGTCCCGCACCGTCGCAATCAACTTCTCGGGGTCGTTTGCATTACCGTTACGACGATTGGAGTAGTCGATGTACGAAAGCACGGTACTGCTCCTCAATGTCGGCGACCAGTTGCTATCGAGCTGTATCCAGAATTGCGCATTGGTTGTGTCACTGACGACCTGCTCACGTTCGGCGGGGTCGGTCTCCAGCACGATCTCGACGTTGTCGTCCGCATACAAGGCATTGAAGGAGAGGTGCACGTCGGGCGACAAGTCGACAGCATATTCAGCGAAGATGTCGAAGTAAGCGGGTCGACCAAACTTCGGATCAATGACGAGATCCAGGTTTCCCCGGCGCGCAGAAAACAACCAGTTGCGATCACCACTGCTCCCGGCCGTAAGCAGCGATGTATTGAAGACACTGATACCTATTTCGTTGTGGCTATCGTCTTCGGACTCAAGTGAATCCATGAGGACGAGGCCACTCATGCGATCGCCGTATCTCGCGGGGAAGCCGCCCGTGTATACCTCGACACCGTCGATGGCGCGTGCGTCGATTGAGCTGAAGATGTTTTGGTAATCACGCATGTGGAAAGGATCGAACAGCCACTGACCATTCAGCATAATCCCGACTTCGCTTTCCTCGCCGCCCCGAAAGTGTGTTCGCGCCGAGGCGCCGCTCGCAGCCGTTCCCGGCAGTCGCTGCGTCACCCGCATGGGGTCTTCGCCGATGTCCGGCATATTCTGGATCGTTCGCCGGTCTATCGAGAATCTCGACACAGAGATGTCACGAGAGATCGCGTACCGACTTGCAGCGACGATCACGTTTTCGATGTCGGGAGGTCCTCGCTCTTCCGCCGTGGAATCTGAGCCCGATGCTGGCCGCGCCTCGTCTCGCAATACGAGGTAGATGCCGGCATCCTCCCGCACGATCAACCCGTGCGGCTTCAGGATCTGCCGCAGGATATCGAGCGGTTTACCAGGTTCAGGTTCGAACGCGACGTATAAATCGTCTGTGACCACGTTGGTGCTGTATGCGAGCTCGACGCCCGCTGCGCGAAACTCATCGATCACGCTGGCAATCAGCCGTCCGGCGTAAGCCGCAGTCTGCCCGTCGGCAGCCACGGAGACCGCCGCAGCAAGCAACCATACGAGCGCAAGGCCGCATGGCAAGGACCTGGCCTTAATCGGTGATATAGATCACTCCTTGGTCGATGCGCCACTTGAGCGCTGCCGTCGCCAGTCGCATTCTCAGCGCATCGGCGGGTTCGGTATCGATCGTTCCTCTGAGAATCGCCGCTTCCGCGACAGCCTCGGCTTTACCCTCGAATCGCAACTCGAGGCCCATCTCGCGACTCACCCAGACGAGGAACTGATGCAAAGACCTGCCATCAACATCTGCCGCCGGTGTCGTGCGTCCGACCCAGTCCCAAGCCTGCCCAGTCCTGCTCACGCTCAGAATGCTGGGTCGCTGCGACCCGACAAAGGTCGCCTGCTGTCCGGAGGTGATCGTCTGGTCGTGGTAAGTTCCGTCAATCATCACCTCGCCCTCTCGCACACTTACGACCAGGCTGTCACGCGCGACATCGGTCATGTACTGGGTTCCCAGATGTCGAATGTCACCGTACTGGGTTTGCAGCATAAAAACAGGCACATCAGCCACATCGGTCCCCCCAATCGACGAGGCTATAGAATCGAAGTAGACACGCCCTTCTTCGACAAAGACGGCCTCGCCGCTGCTAAACCGGATACGCGTATTTTCATCTGCTCGCAAAGAACCCCCTGCAGCCCAGGAAAGTGCGAGCCCGGCACCGTCACCGGTGACGATCGTCTGGCCTGACATCACATCAGACAGGTTTCTCGTCGGCCGCAACTCGGCTTGTTCGCCCAGCACGTAGACCGGGCCGAAGCTCTTCTCGATTCTGGCAACCTGTACGACATCGACGGCAGGCACGCGGAGGATGTTGAGCACGGCGAACACACCGACGAGTACCGACGCTGCAATCGCAAAATTCGCCAGCCGTCGTCGATCTGTGCGTCGTGTTGTAACCGTGCGCCACTCATCTCGCACAGCGGACTTGACCGCTGTCAGATCTTCTGGCGCTGGCACCGGCCGCGGCGAAGCGCGCCGGAGCAGGTCTTCCAGTGTGTCGCGTTCGCCCTTGTTCATGAATTCACCAGTTCATTTTCATGTCGTTCGAGCCCTTCGGTCAACGATGAGTAGACATCTGCAAACGCACGTCTCGCACGCGCCAGCAAAGATTGCGTCGCCTCACTCCCGAGGTTCATACGCTCAGCAATCTCCTCGACCGAATGTCCCTGGATGTACTTCCATTCGAGCACGTCGCCATAGTTTGGCGGAAGATTGTCGAGCGCAACCTGGATAAGGCGCAGGAGTTCGATGCGCCGATATTGCCGTTCCGGGCCCATCCGATCCGGTTCTTGCAACGACTCTACGGCCGCGCGAACCTCGGCGAAATCCTCGGTGAGCACGATGTGCTCGCGGTAGCGGATCTGTTTGGCCAGCCAGTCCGACGTCTCGTTCCTGCAGATGGAACAGAGCCACGTAAACAGCGCGGCTTCTGCCTTGTACGTGTGCAACTTGCGGACCGCCTTACTTAACGTAATCTGGGCAACTTCACGCGCGGCATCAGAATCATCAGACAGACGGACCAGAGCGAATCGATACAGGCGCGCGAAATTCTCGTCAAAGAACCGGTCAAAAGCTCGCTCGTCGCCAGCAAGCAACTGTTTTACAAGCTTTTTATCCTCTAACCAGACCGCCATACCCAGGAACCTTCCAGGTGTTCATGCATTAGACGTGAACAGTCCGATAAATCGGTCGCACCAGCTGTTTATTGTACGCCTGCCCCAGCCAGACAACTCGACAACAAAAAACGGGACCCGCAGGTCCCGTTCTCGTTGAAATGTCGCGCGCCAGGCGCGCTCCGGCACTCGGCGCAGCTAGCGCTTCATCGCCTCGAAGAACTGCGCGTTGGTCTTCGTATCCTGCAGCTTGTTGAGCAGGAACTCGATCGCGGCGAGCTCGTCCATCGGATGCAGGACCTTTCGAAGTATCCACATCTTTTGCAGCTCGGCGTCTTCGGTCAGCAACTCTTCCTTGCGCGTGCCCGAACGGTTGATGTTGATCGCGGGGAAGACACGCTTCTCGGCAATGCGGCGATCCAAATGAATCTCCATATTGCCCGTGCCTTTGAATTCCTCGTAGATCACCTCGTCCATCTTCGAACCCGTATCAACCAGTGCCGTAGCAAGAATCGTCAGGCTACCGCCCTCTTCGATATTGCGTGCTGCGCCAAAGAAGCGCTTCGGACGATGCAGTGCGTTCGCATCGACGCCACCGGTCAGGACCTTGCCTGACGACGGAACGACCGTGTTGTACGCACGTGCGAGACGCGTAATCGAATCGAGCAGGATAACCACGTCGCGCTTGTGCTCAACGAGGCGCTTGGCCTTCTCGATAACCATGTCGGCAACCTGTACGTGACGGCTGGCCGGCTCGTCGAAGGTCGACGAAACAACTTCACCACGCACCGTACGCGTCATCTCGGTCACTTCCTCGGGACGCTCGTCGATGAGCAGTACCATGAGGTCAACTTCCGGATTGTTGGCGCAGATCGCTGACGCAATATTCTGCAACAGCATCGTCTTACCGGCCTTCGGCGGCGATACGATCAGGCCACGCTGGCCCTTACCGATCGGCGCGACCATGTCGATGATGCGTGCCGTGAGGTCTTCGGTACTACCATTGCCCTGCTCCAGAACCAATCGGTCCTTGGGAAATAGCGGCGTCAGGTTTTCGAAGAGAACCTTGGTGCGCGCATTCTCCGGTGCATCGTGGTTGATCTGGCCAACCTTGAGCAACGCGAAGTAACGCTCGCCCTCTTTCGGCGGTCGTATCAGTCCGGATACCGTGTCACCCGTACGCAGGTTGAAGCGCCGGATCTGGCTGGGGCTGACGTAGATATCGTCAGGACCGGCCAGGTAGGAGCTGTCAGCCGAGCGCAGGAAGCCGAAACCGTCCTGCAGGATCTCGAGAACACCATCACCGTATATGTCTTCGCCCAGCGCTGCGTGCGCCTTCAGAATCGAGAAGATGATGTCCTGCTTGCGCGAACGCGCCATGTTCTCGACGCCGAGTGATTCACCGAGTTCAACAAGCGCAGCGGCCGGACGGGTTTTGAGCTCCGTCAGGTTCATCATGTTCTTGCTGGCTTCGAGTTGCTCCGGCGGAATAACCTCGAGATTGCCATCATCATCGGGGTATTCGCTCTGAGGCGGCCGACGACGTCGGCGACGGTTAGGATTGCCCTTTCCCTTGTTGCCCGACTTATTGACCGGGCGAGTTTTATTTGAAGTACCCAAGTACCCTCTCACAGATTAGTGTCCAGAAACTCTTCGAGCTGCGACTTTGGCATCGCGCCCATCATTTGCGCCTGCACGGCGCCGTCTTTAAACAGCATCAGCGTTGGGATGCTGCGGATACCGAACTTTTGAGCTGTGTTCGGGTTTTCATCTACATTCAGCTTGACGATAGCAAGCCTGTCTTCGTACTTGTCTGAAATTTCGTCGAGCAGCGGCGCGATCATCTTGCACGGGCCACACCACTCAGCCCAGAAGTCGAGCAGAACCGCTTTTTCATTCTGTAAAACATCAGCATCAAACGTGCCGTCCGAGGTGTGCACAATCTTGTCGCTCACCGGCTAACTCCTCAAATATGTCCATGGGTTAATATCAGAAACGCGCGTATTCCGAACTTCTGGAAAACGAACATCTCAAAAACGGATGACGCAGCCTGTTCTATCAGGCAAACTGTCGCACTTCATTACCGACAATTTCCGGTATTTGATCCGGCTTCTTTCTGGATTGATGAAAAGCAAAATTGGCAGGTGCGACGGTCGTCGCGTCGAATTCAGGCCAATTTGACCGTTTCGTGACGCATTTTGCAAGCTTTTAACGCATATTTTCCGGTTCTATTTATATGTCTCAAGACCATTTGAGCGATCTTAGGTTCGACTCACTGCCCATCCATGAATCCATACTCGCGGGAATTCGCGACGCAGGATTCGAATTCTGTACACCTATCCAGGCAAATACGCTGCCGATTGCGCTTCAGGGCCACGATGTGGCCGGGCAGGCGCAGACGGGGACGGGCAAGACAGCCGCGTTCCTGATCGCCGCTTATCAGCGCCTGTTGAACAAAGATCGTGATCCGGACAAGCCAAGACAACCCCGGCTATTTGCCCTTGCGCCAACCCGGGAACTGGCTGTCCAGATTGCGAACGACGCAGAAGTCCTCGGCAAGCACACCGAACTCAAAATTGCGCTTGCCTATGGCGGAACGGACTACGAGAAGCAGCGCAAGACGCTCGAAGGCGGTGTCGACCTGTTGATTGGTACGCCGGGCCGCATTATCGACTATTTCAAACAGGGTGTATTTAAGCTCGACCAGGTTGAGGTGGCGATTCTCGATGAGGCCGATCGTATGTTTGATCTCGGGTTCATCAAGGACATTCGTTACCTGTTGCGCCGCCTTCCGGACCCCGATAAACGGTTGAATATGTTGTTTTCGGCAACGCTTTCGCAGCGCGTCATGGAGCTGGCTTACGAGCATATGAACGAACCGGAGCTCATTCGCATCGAACCCGACAAGGTTACTGCGGACCGCGTGCGCCAGGCTATTTTCTTTCCGTCAAACGAAGACAAGATGCCGCTGCTCATCGGCCTCGTCCGCGAGATGGGAGAGGGGCGCATCATGATTTTTGTAAATATGAAGCGCGAAGCCGAACGCGTACAGGACTTTCTCGAGGCGAACGGCATACATGCCGCGGCAATTTCAGGCGATGTTCCGCAAAAGAAGCGCCTGCGCATGCTAATGGATTTCCAGGCCGGTACGCTTCCGGTGCTGATCGGCACAGATGTCGCGTCTCGAGGCCTGCACGTTCCTGATGTGCATTATGTAATCAACTACGACCTGCCGCAGGACGCCGAAGACTATGTGCACCGTATCGGCCGGACGGCACGCGCGGGCGCATCGGGAGATGCCATCAGCCTGGGCTGTGAAACCTACGTAATCACGTTACCGGATATTGAAAAGTTCATCGGCCACAGAATTCCGGTTGCCAACTATGATCCCGACGACCTGCCTGAGATCGTCAGGCCCAAGCCGCGCCCACGGAAACCACGTAGTGGTGGGCCACGCCGCAGACCTGGTGGTGGAGAGCACAACAAGCACCCGAAGCAACACCGGCGAGGATCTCGTTAGGACATGCCGTAGAGGCGCTGCCCGGCTAGCCTACAGCATGTCGCTTACACCCTCGACCCCGCTGAATTCCGACCCCCGCCTGACCGGCTCCGATGTGTCGGGGCGGGTCACCGTCACCAGCATTTTCACTCCGTATTCCTGCGCGCTCCGCAGCACCGGCTGACTGTCGTCGACGAACAATGTCGTTTCGACGTCGAAACCGACGTCCTCCTGCAGCGCGTGCCAGAACGACTGCGACTCTTTCGCGTGGCCGTAATGGTGTGAACTGACCACACCGTCAAAATAATCCGCGAGGCCGGTCACCGCATCTTTGAGGTCGAGCGTGTCGGGATGAGAATTGGTGACCAGCAGAACCCGCACATCCTGTTTATGCACCGTGCGCAGGAAATCGAGAGCTCCGGGCAGGTAGCCGATCTTGTGTGTCACGTCGTGGTGAATTTTCACGACGTCGATGCCGAGTCGTTCGTTCCAGTGATCGAGGCAATACCACTCGAGGTCGCCCTGTATGGCCGAGTATTGCTCGAAAAGATGCGCGCGCGCAGCGTCGAGCGAAATGCCATTCGCGGCGGCATATCGGCGCGGCACGAGGCTGCGCCAGATGTAGTTATCGAATGCCAGGTCGAGAATGGTCCCGTCCATGTCGAGCATCAGCGTTTCACAACGCTCAAGTGCCGTCTGTGGATCCATATTCATTGCTATACTGCGCGCCCGTTTAGTTTCAGGACCCGGATATGGATCTCAAGTCCCTGGTAGAACCGGTTGTCGCGTTGGCCGAGGATGCCGGCCGCGCGATTCTCGAAGTCTACTCGACCGATTTTGATGTGAAAAGCAAGGATGACGAGTCGCCGCTGACACAAGCCGACCTCGCCTCGCACCGCTGGATCGAAGCGGGCCTGAGGTCGCTGACACCAGACATCCCGATCATTTCGGAAGAATCCGGTCTGCCGGACTTCGAGGACCGCCGCCAATGGAGTCGCTACTGGCTCATCGATCCGCTCGACGGCACCAGGGAGTTCGTGAACCGCAACGGCGAATTCACCGTCAATATCGCCCTCATAGAGAACCACCGTCCCGTACTCGGCGTCGTGCATGTGCCGGTACAGGACAAGACCTATGTTGGTTGCGAAGGCCTTGGCGCGCAGCGCCGCGAGGGAGATGCGGACCCGGTTCAGATCGAGGTCGCCTCATCGAGTGCAAGCGCGGTGCGCGTCGTCGGCAGTCGTTCGCACCGCGGCGCAAGCCTCGATGCCTATCTCGAGGCCCTCGGCGACTGCGATATGGTGCCGATGGGCAGCTCGCTGAAGTTCTGCGTGGTCGCTGAAGGTGGTGCGGATGTATACCCCCGCCTCGGCCCGACATCGGAATGGGATACCGCGGCAGCGCAGGCCGTCGTCGAGCAGGCTGGCGGCAGCGTCGTGACACTCGACGGCAGGCCGATGCAATATAATGCAAAAGCGGACATTCTGAATCCGCATTTTTTCGTGATCGGTGCCGCAGACAGAGACTGGTTGGCACTGCTGCCCGACAGCGAGTAGCATAAACCTATGTCAGACAAAGTAGACACTGAATCGTTTGCGCAGCTCGAGCGATTACGTGAACTGCGTGTCAGTCACAGAGACCTCGACTACCTGATCGATCGCCTGCAGGACGATCCCATGGTCGACCAACTGCGCATCCGCAGACTCAAGAAACGCAAGCTCCTGCTCAAGGACATGATCGCCACGCTCGAGAGTGAGCTCATTCCGGACATGGATGCCTGATTTACAGGTCTACCGGCTATCGCGAGCCACGCAGCGTCGCGTTACCGTGGCAAATTTCCGTTTAATACAGGAACTCATCCGTGGGTGAGCTGACCATCATCGCACTGGTCGCCGGCAGCTACGCCGCGACCAACATAGATAACCTGACGATCCTCATCAGCTGGATGCTGGCAGGAAAAACCCCCTTTGCTGGCATTGCCCGTGGCTATGCAATGGCGACTATTGCGGTTCTCGTTGGTTCAGTCACTCTCGGTCTGTCTTCTAACGTGATACCCGTGGAGCTCATTGGCTATCTCGGTGTTTTTCCGATTGGCCTCGGCATTTATTCGCTGATCGGGCAGATTCGCGGCGGTAGTCGACAGGCTGCGGACGCCACCGCTGGGCACGGCGCTGCCCTCGGAGTCGCCATAACTCTAACCGTAAACAGCGCGGATTCGATTCTCGTCTTCTCCCCAATGCTTGCCGACAGTATGGCAATCATTGATCTGTACGTTGTGTCCGCATTTGTCGTCGTGGCGGCAGCCTGGTTCTGGATGGCGAAGGTCGCAAGCCAGCAAGCCGCAAAACTCGACGCCGTAACTAAAGTGGCGGGTTGGATAGCGCCGTTTATCATGATCTACGTTGGCATCTACATCCTGATGAACACGGCTACCGACGTAATCTGAACAGCGCCGAAAAACGACGCGAATCAGCCACTCACAATTCGTCAATGTTATCGTGCCCCCGCAACCCTCTTTTGCTGCCAAAGCAGGAACAGAGCGGGAATGACTGCGAGTGTCAGAATCGTTGCACTGACCATGCCCCCGACCATTGGCGCCGCGATGCGCCGCATAACCTCCGACCCGGTACCGCTGCCGAACATGATCGGCAGTAAGCCACCAATTGTCGCTGCGACCGTCATGATGACCGGGCGAATGCGCAATAGCGCGCCTTCGACGACAGCACGTTCAACATCTTCCTTCGTCGTTGCCGATATTCGTCGAATGGCCTGGTTCAGGTACACAAGCATGACGACGCCGATCTCTACCGCGACACCTGCCAATGCAATGAAGCCCACGCCGACCGCTACTGACAAATCATAGCCGAGCAGGTACAGCAACCAGAGACCGCCGACCAGGGCGAGCGGCAGCGTCCCCATGACGATCGCCACTTCGGCGAGACGACCGAAGTTGATGAACAGCAGCAACACGATGACGGCCAGCGTCACCGGGCCGACAACCGCCAGGCGTTCTTGCGCGCGCACCATGTACTCGTACTGCCCGGACCAGGCCAGCGAATAGCCTGCAGGCAATTCGATATTCTCGGCAACGATACGCTGCGCTTCAGCGACATACGATCCCAGGTCACGATCCTTGATATCGACATAGGTCCAGCCATTCAGCCGTGCGTTCTCACTCTTGATCGCTGGCGGGCCATCGACCACTTTCACATCCGCTACATCCGCCAGTGCGATACGTGCGCCATTCGGCGTCACGATCGGCAGCAACCTGAGTTGCTGCACGGAATCCCGCACACGTTGCGGGTAGCGCACGTTGACCGGATAACGCTCCAGCCCTTCAACCGTCTGGGTGACGTTCATGCCACCGACGGCCGAGCGAATGACGTCCTGCACGTCGTTGATGTTAAGGCCAAAGCGCGAAGCCCGTTGCCGGTCGATGTCAACGTCGACATATCGCCCGCCTGCGACGCGCTCCGAGTAGACCGACGCAGTGCCGGGCACCGTGTCGAGAATCTGCTCTAGCTGCCGGTCGATGTCTTCTATGACGTTCAGGTCGGGCCCGGCGACCTTGATGCCAACCGGCGTCTTGATGCCCGTTGCGAGCATGTCGATGCGCGTCTTGATCGGCATGACCCAGGCATTGGTCAGGCCTGTATATTGCACTGCCCTGTCAAGCTCGGCTCGCAAGCCCTCGGGCGTCATACCATCACGCCACTCCTCGCGCGGCCTCAGCTGGATGACCGTCTCGATCATCGTCAGCGGCGCCGGGTCGGTCGCCGTCTCAGCGCGCCCGATCTTGCCGAACACCTGCTTCACTTCGGGAACCTGTTTAATCATCCTGTCCGTGTGCTGCAGGATCTCGCGCGCCTTATCGACGGAGATGCCAGGGTAGGTCGTCGGCATGTACATGAGGTCGCCTTCGTCGAGCGGCGGCATGAATTCCGAGCCGAGACGGGTCGCCGGCCATAGCCCAACAAGGAGAATAATTGCGGCCAGCACGAGCGTCGCACGCGGCGATCGGATGACGGCGCTGATGAGCGGTCGATACGCGGCAATCAACGCACGATTCACCGGGTTCTTCCCCTCATGGATGACCTTACCGCGAATGAAATATCCCATGAGTACAGGAACCAGCGTAATCGACAGGCATGCTGCCGCCGCCATTGCATAGGTCTTGGTAAACGCCAACGGCGCGAACAGTCGGCCCTCCTGCGCCTCGAGTGTGAACACCGGCAGGAAACTCAACGTGATGATGAGCAGCGAGAAGAACAACGGTGGCCCGACTTCCGAGGCCGCATCGCCGATGATGCGCCAGCGGTTCTCGGTCGTCAGTGCCTCTTTTTCGATGTGTTTGTGCACGTTCTCGATCATCACGATTGCCGAGTCGACCATCGCGCCGACGGCAATCGCGATACCGCCCAACGACATGATGTTCGCGTTGATGCCCTGCGCACGCATGATGATAAACGCGACCAGGACGCCGAGCGGCAGGCTCAGAACGATCACCGCCGACGACCGCAGGTGGAACAGAAACAGGGCACAAACGAGCGCAACGACGATGAATTCCTTGATGAGCGTGCTCTTGAGTGTGTCGACCGAGCGCTCGATCAGGTCCGAACGATCGTAGGTCGTGATGACCTCGACACCTTCCGGCAGGCTCTTCTCGAGCTCAGCGAGCCGCGCTTTGACGGCATCGATGGTCGCCGAAGCGTTCTCGCCCCAGCGCATGACGACAACCGCGCCAACGACCTCGCCCTCACCATTAAGGTCAGCAATACCGCGTCGCATTTGCGGGCCGACTCGAATCTCGGCCACGTCGGACAAGACGAGGGGCGTACCCTGGTCGTTGACGCCAAGCGGTATGGCGGCGAGATCTTCGACACCCTGCAGGTAGCCCGTGGCACGAACCATGTACTCGGCCTCACCCATTTCGATGACCGAGCCGCCGGTCTCCTGGTTACCGTCCCTGATCGCCTGCTTGAGGCGGGCAAGCGTCACGCCGAAAGCGCGCAGCTTGTCAGGGTCGACGACAACCTGGTACTGGCGCACCATGCCGCCGATCGTCGCCACTTCGGAGACGCCATGCACCGTCTGCAATTCATACTTGAGGAACCAGTCCTGCAGGCTGCGCAACTCGGCGAGATCGTGACCGCCGGTGCGGTCGACGAGCGCGTACTGGAATACCCAGCCCACGCCGGTCGCATCGGGACCCAGCGAGGATGTCGCGCCTTCCGGCAGGCTTGCGGCTACCTGGTTCAGGTACTCGAGTACGCGCGAACGCGCCCAGTAGAGGTCTGTGCCGTCTTCGAAGATGACGTAGACATAGGAGTCGCCGAAGAACGAGTACCCGCGAACCGTCGTGGCTTTCGGAACCGAGAGCATCGCGGTCGTAAGTGGGTACGTGACCTGGTCCTCCACGACCTGCGGTGCCTGGCCGGGAAAAGACGTCTTGATGATGACCTGCACGTCGGACAGGTCGGGCAACGCGTCGACCGGTGTCTCCTTCACAGAGTAAACGCCCAGCGCCGCGATCATGAGCGATGCGATCACGATGAGGATGCGATTATCGATCGACCAGCGTATTAGTTTCGCGATCATCGCGTCGCCTCCATGCGTTCGAGCGCCGACTCGATGTTTGACTCCGAATCGATCAGGAACTGGGCCGATGTCACAACGCGTTCGCCCTCTTTCAGTCCGCGACGGATTGCGACGCGGTCACCGGACTCGATGCCGATCAGCACTTTTCGCGACTCAAAGCGACCATCATCAATATCCACGACGACGCGACTCGATGAGCCACCACGGATCACGGCCTCGCGAGGCACGTGCACGATATTCTTGATCGCGGCTCCCTCGATGACTACACGCGCGAACATGTTGGGCAGCAGTTTCGCACCCTCGTTGTCAAACCTGAGGCGCACCTTGAGCGTGCGTGTCCTCGGATCGAGTTCCGGATTGACGTAGTCAACCGTGCCGCGAAGCGTCGTGCCCGGCAGGTAGTCGAGTTCTACGGTCGCCTGCTGGCCCGGCTCTACCCAGGCCGACTGCCGCTCGAATACCTCGGCGACGACCCAGACCTTGTCGAGCTGTGCCACCGACATCACCTCGGTGGCCGGCGTGACGAACATACCCTCGCGCACACCGAGATCGGCAACAACGCCGTCGGATTCCGCAAACACGCGCACGCGCTGACTTACCTTGCGTTCTCGATCGAGCCGGGCGATATCATTCTTCGTCAGGCCGAGCGCGGCGAGCCGATCACGCGATGCATTCTTGAGCCCGGCGTTGCTGCTCGCCAGCGCGGCGAGATATTCCTGTTGCGCATTTACCAGCGTCGGCGAATACAGCTCGAACAGGAGCTGTCCCTTGCGAACCGGGTCGCCGGTCGCGGTCGTCGCGAGCTTTTCTATCCAGCCATCGACACGGGTGTGTATGTGCTGCAGCGTATCCTCGTCGTAGCCGATATAGCCCACGGTCTCGATGAGGCGCGGCAGCGTGCCACGTTCTGCTGCGGCGGTGCGAACGCCGAGATTGCTGAGCACCGTCGGGTCTATCGATACGACGCCGGGCGTGGCGCCTGCCTCATCCGCGTACACGGGCACAAGGTCCATCCCCATGGGTGACTTGCCGGGTTCGTCGCGGCGGAAATTCGGGTCCATCGGCGCGACCCAGTAGAGGATTTCCTTGTCGGCCGGTGCTGTTGCCGCCCCTTCCTGTTGTGGTGCGAGACCACGGCCAAACAGGAAACCGACAGTCAGCGTTACCGCAATCACAGCGGCGATAATGAGTTTGTTGTTCATCGTTCCAGACCTCCCAGGTTTGCGAGCATGGCGTAACTCTGTGCGCGCTCGACCTGAAGTCGAATGTGTTCGAGACGTGTGTTGAGATCGTCGATGTACCCGCGCATGACGTCAGAAAAATCACCCGTGTCGCTCTGGTAGGCGAGAAGCGCCGCCTGCGCCTGTCCTCTTGACTGCTCAAGGATCAGCGTTTCATAGAGCGCCAGGCGACGAGTAAGGTCCGTCCAGCGTGCGTACTCGGCGTCAAGCTCGCTTTTCAGGCGTGCCGAGAGTTCATGCTGCGAGTACCTGGCAGCACGTTGTTCACTGAGTGCTGCGGCAAGCTTGCGGTCCTGGCGGTTTTCGCCGAAGAACGGTAAACCGACAGTTACCGACAGGCTGACAAAATCGGATCGTGGCGTACCGTCCGGCTGGAAACCGTCGCGATAACCGTATGCAAGGTCCAGCGCCCAGTCAGGCTTTTTGTTTTCTTCTGCGATATCGACGGCCGTTTCCTTCGCATCAATGCTCGCCTGCGCCGCGGCTAGCGAGGGATGCGATACGAGACCGTTCCGTAAATCCTCGAGCATCGGCACGGACTCCCAGGCAGGCAGCTTCTGCGCGATCGGGCGGTAAGCGTCATGACCCAACCAACGCGACAGGGCAGCCTGCGCTTCGGCCCGGGCCCGGCTGGCCTCGATCAGCCGGTCGTCCAGCCGACTGAGTTCGAGTTCGGCACGCAGCACGTCATGTTGCGTCTTTCTGCCGACGCCGTACATCGAACGCGTTATGGTGGCGAGATCGTCGAAAAAAGGCCGCGATTCGTTGACAACTGACAAGGCCTGTTGCGCGTAGTACACCTCGAGCCAGGCTCGGCGAACCATCGTCAGGACATCTCGACGACGCGCGTCCGCGCTGCGGCTGAATGCCTCGGCGCGCGACTGCATCTGCTCTGTCCCAAGCGACCGGCCACGCGGAAACGCCTGGCGTATACCAAGCTGCGCCTGTGTCATGCCTTCCGTCGAGAAGCCACCGCGTTCGATCGGATAATTGGCGAGCCCGACACGCATGGTCGGATCGGGCAAAGCCCCGGCAGCTACAGCCTGCTCCGTCATGGCCTCGGCCTGCGCGAGCAAAGCACCCCGGCCGGGTTCGTCTGCCAGCGCCAGGTCCTCGGCCTCGGCAATGGTTAGCGGCACACGCTGCTGCGCCATGGCGGACGAAGTCCACGGCAAAAAGAGCGCGAGTGTAAATAGAAAAACAGTGACGGGCACACGCCCGCAGAAAACAAACATAGAACCAACTCCTGCAGAAAAAACCGAAAGGGTTTACAGCGCAGGTTTGGCTATTTCAGATAGACGCAGAAAAGTTTGTGCAGGGCCCGGAGCTCATCCGGTGGGTCGGGTGGGTCTGCCGTCGGCAAGATATGAGCGCGCGGCTGTCCGGCCAGTTCGCTGGCCACAGGTGCCGTGATACCCACGACTTCGGGGGAGTCTCCAAACTTGACCGTACCAGCGCGCATATCGACGCTGGCATCGGGAACCTCGCAACATGCATCCTGCATTGACGCGCAAGGGTGCTCGGCCATGTGCTCGGCCATGTGCTCGGCCATATGCTCGCCATGGCCCGCCATCGCCTGATGTCCGGCTGGTGGGCCGTGCGGGCAATCGTGCTCGCCGCCAATCGCCAGTGCACACGGCGTCAGCGCGAGATTGAGCCAGGCGATCGCGAGCAACCCAAAGCCACGGCGCATTGCCGTCCTGGTGCCCAACCGCATTGATCGCAAACTCAACATATGCCTTTTTTAGCCTTTTCAGCCACTTACTGCAAGGGCATCAATCAAGTTTTGTTCAGTCGCCTGTGACCGTCAGCGACAGGATGCTGTGCCGGATTTCCTCACCCAGCACGAGGCGTGCGTCGGCGCCGATTGACGTGATGGCATCGTCGAACTCGAGTGCACCATCAGCATTACGGCGCAGGACATCCTGGTCCTGCAATGTCTTGATGAAATCGTGAAACAGGGACTTGTTGAAGAAATCTGGCGAATGCAGCCCGTAGATCATGGACAGGCGCTCGGCGCTTTGCTGGCACATGGTCTCGAGACGCCCCCTCGACAGCTGGCCCGATCCGTTGGCGACCAGGATCGCGATCACGAGGTAGAAGCGCTGCAGCATTGGCACCATGGCCTGGCCCAGCATCAGAAGCTGAAAGGCTTTTTCCGAACCGGCCCGCGGTCGCACGAGCGTCTTCTTCTTTTTGTCGTAACTCAATATGCCAATATCTGTAAGTGCACTGATGGCCTCGGTGGTGACGCCGTCAATATCCTTGAAGTCCCATTTTAGGAAGAGTTCCTTTTTCATGAACGGGTAGATCAGGCGGATCAAACGCCGCAGCTCCTGATGCGCAAGCTCCTGGCCCTGGATGAAGCAACAAGCAACCGACGCCGGGACCGCCAACAGGTGCAGGATGTTATTGCGGAAATAGGTCATGAGTACGGCGGTGCGCTCTTCCATGTGGATGACCTCGCCCATCGGATGCGTGGTGCGACTGATGGCATCGAGCTGTTCGCCATGCTCGATGATTTCGTCAGGCGTCCAATCCGGCATCGTCACGAGGTCCGAGTATTCGAAGCGCTGCAAGAGGTCCAGGGTCATCTGCAGCTGCCGCCGTAACTCATTCAGCCCGATCTTCTGCTTGGGTGTCGCGAGTAATACATAGGCGAGCAGGCTGATTGGCGTTACCGCGGCGGCAGCATTGATGTTCTCCATGATCTGCCCGCCGACCTCGTCGACGATCCGCGGTAACCAGTCCGGACGCTCGCCGTTCTCCGGCTTGTAGTCACGCCAGGCTGGGTACGCGCGATCAACGATCGGCTCGAGTTCGATAAGTTCGCCGAAATTCACATAGACTTTGCCAAAGTGATCGCGCAGCGATCTGACCGAGCGGATGAGCCCGCCGAGCGACTCCTTCTGCTTTGCCGCGCCGCCGAGCTCGCTGATGAACGAGTCGCCCTCGATGAGCTTCTCGTACCCGAAGTAAACCGGCACGAACACGATGGGTCGGACCGGGTTCTTGACATACGAATTGACCGTCATTGCCAGCATGCCGCCCTTCGGCGGCAACAGGCGCCCCGTGCGGCTGCGCCCGCCTTCCACGAAATACTCCATGGAATTACCCTTGACGATTATCTGGTGGATATAGGCGTCGAATACCGCCGCGTACAGGCGATTGCCCTTGAAACTCCGCCTCAGGAAAAACGCGCCACCGCGTCGCAGAATGCCGCCGACCACAGGCATGTTGAGATTTATTCCTGCCGCTATGTGCTGCAAGTGCAGGCCTTCCTGGTAGGTGACCCAACCCAGCAGGAGATAGTCGAAATGGCTGCGATGGCATGGGACGTAGATGATCTCCTTGTCCCTCGCGACCTCGTGAAGCATCTCCGCGTGATTCAACTCGATACCATCGTAGATTCGGTGCCACAGCCAGCGAAGTACGCGAACGAGAACACGAATCGTCGGGTAGGAAATGTCCGCTGCAATCTCCAGCGCATATTTTTCAGCTTTGCGCCGTGCCAACTCCTGCCTGCGAGGGTCATCGCCAGCCTCGGCGGCCATCGCACGCCTGACCGACGGCGTACGCAACACCTGGTTGATCATGGTCCGGCGATGCGAGAGGTCCGGCCCGACCGTCGCAATGCGCCGCTTGCGAAAATGCACACGCAGGATGCGTGAAACCTTGCGAAAGGCTATCTCGGACGATAAGCCCTCGGCATCCAGGGACAGCAGTGGCAATGCGTGGCTGAATCTCAGCAACGTATCGCGTCCGTGGAGAATCGTTGCGAAAAACTTCCGGGTTCGGCCTACCGCGTCCCAGTTTTCGGAAAACAGGAGTTTGAGCACGGAACGTTCTTTCTCCGGTGAACGTCCCCAGTAGATCGCGACCGGGATCAGCAACAGATCCTTCGTGCACCCTTCACGCGCGTCGACGAGGCGCCGGAGTCTTTGCGAGCCAGTCATGGTCGGGCGGCTCACAAAAAAGCCCTTTTTTCGCCGCAGAACGATGTACCGTTTGTATTCCCGATTACCGCAGTATTCGAATGAATCGGTCGGTGACGGCATGCCATGCGTCGCACAGGCGCGTTCCAGCGCGAGTACGTCGGCCAGGCCACCCGACTCCAGTACGTAGCAAACCTCGGCGTCCGGGTCCGTCAGGTACTCAGCGGGTGTCTCCGGCAGGATGGCCGGTCGTGCCCAGATTGAGAACACCTTGCCTGCCAGCCAGTAGAGCGGGCGAAAGAATAAAGCTGCGATGTTCATGACGCACAAGTCTACCCAAAAGATCGCCTCGGCACGCCGTTGACATTGAGGAAATTTGTGCTCGCATTTTTCCTTACTCACTATAATGCGTGCATGCGCATGAATTTACTTGTAACCCTTATGCTGTGTTTCACTGCCGCAGCAGCGTCGGCAGGAGATACCTACGTTTATGTCCTTGGTATCGCGCAGGACGCGGGCTACCCGCAAACCAACTGCTATAAACCTCACTGTATGCGAGCCTGGGATGAGCCTGGACTTCGTCGCCGGGCCAGTTCGATCGCCGTTGTCGATGACGCCGCTAAAGCCAAGTACCTTTTTGATGCAACACCAGACATTCGCGAACAGCTGTATGAACTGCACAAGGTAGCGCCAGATGGCGACTATTCACTTGCCGGCGTATTTCTTACTCATGGTCATATGGGCCACTATACGGGTCTCATGCACTTCGGTCGTGAAGCCGCAGGTACAGCGGGGATTCCGGTTTACGCGATGCCGCGAATGCACGAGTACCTGTCATCAAACGGTCCCTGGGACCAACTTGTGCGTCTTGCGAATATCAATCTGATCAAAATGGCGGACGGCGCTGCCGTCGAACCGGGTCCGCGCATTACTGTCACGCCATTTCTCGTGCCTCACCGGGATGAGTATTCCGAAACCGTTGGCTTTCGTATAGATGGGCCGCAGAAATCGGCAGTGTTCATTCCGGATATCGACAAATGGGAGATGTGGTCAATCGATATTCGCGAAGTTGTGCGCTCTGTCGACTATGCGCTGCTCGATGCCACGTTTTTCAAAGACGGTGAACTGGGTGGACGCGACATGAGCAAGATCAAGCATCCGTTCGTAGCGGAAAGCATGGATTTGTT
>JBFFOS010000001.1:0-41941 GCA_041574375.1 Woeseiaceae bacterium | reverse complement strand
ACCCGCTCACCGGCCGGGGTGATGGCGCCGAGACTCTTGCCCTTGCGCGTGAATATCTGCATGCCAAGTTCTTCTTCGAGCAACTTCAGCTGCTTGCTCACACCGGGCTGCGATGTGTACAGGCGCTCGGCGGCGGCCGTGATGTTTAGGCCATTGTCTACGATTGCCAGAAGGTACTTGAGCTGTTGCAGTTTCATCGTGTGTCTTCTTTGGAATTCACGTTGCTGCTTCCAATAGTGTGACCAACGGAAACTCATTCAGTTTCAACTGGCGTCGCGGCGATACGGCAACATATATCAGATTCTTATGCGAAATAGCTATAAACGTATTTGGCGCGCTCGCGCAAAGATGGGAATATTGTGCTAAACACAAACAGATAACGATAAGAGCAGGGGTAACGAGATGATCTATAACAACATTCTGGAGACGATCGGCAACACCCCCGTCGTGCGCCTGAATCGCATGGGGCCGGACAACGTAACGCTGTACGTCAAAGTCGAGTCTTTTAATCCGATGGCCTCGGTCAAGGACCGGCTGGCATTCGCGATCGTCAATGATGCCGAGCGCAAGGGGGTGCTCAAGCCCGGGCAGACAGTGATCGAAGCCACATCAGGCAATACAGGCATCGCGCTGGCGATGGTCTGCGCGGCCAAGGGGCACCCGTTTGTCGCGGTCATGGCCGATTCGTTCTCTGTAGAGCGCCGGCAAATCATGCGTGGTCTTGGCGCCAAAGTCATCCTGACACCGGCCGCCGATCGCGGCTCCGGCATGGTCAGGAAGACGGAAGAGCTCGCCGCTGAACATGGCTGGTTCCTGGCGCGCCAGTTCGAGAACCCGGCAAACCCCGAGTTTCACCGCAACACGACGGGGCCCGAGATTCTCAGTGATTTCGCGGGCAAACGCCTTGATTACTGGGTTACGGGCTATGGCACCGGAGGCACAATGACAGGCGCCGGCGAGATCCTGAAAGCTGCACGCCCGGATCTGAAGATTGTTGCCACCGAGCCCGCCAATGCTGCATTGCTTGCCGGCAACGAATGGCAGCCGCACAAGATCCAGGGCTGGACACCTGATTTCATACCCGACGTCCTGAACCGTGATGTTTACGACGAGTTGCGCACAATCTCCGACGACCGCGCGATCGAAGTGTCACGCGAACTGGCCGCGAAGGAAGGCATATTTACTGGTATTTCGTCGGGCGCAACGCTGGCGACGGCGTTGGAGGTAGCAGAGGAAGCGCCGGAAGGCTCGGTTCTGCTCGCCATGTTGCCCGATACGGGTGAGCGTTACCTGAGTACGCCGCTGTTCGAGGGTGTCGAAACGGGCTCCGACGACGAGTGGCTGGCTGGACTCTGAGCAGACCGGCCAGGAGTGCCCGGACCCCAGGAAGTGTCCATCTGCTCAATTATGCCCGTAATTAGCTGAACCAGAACGGAAAATTAGTTATAGCTGAGACATAAGTCACAGCTTGGCCGGGGTGTGGCTGGCATCGTAGGCATCCTGTTTGGCGCAAAGTGTCTGGAATCAGCGTGGCGGCAGAACTGCACAACCTGGCAACAAGAAAAAATGTTGGCAAAGCGGAAGGCTTGCTGCACTCGCTCGTGCCGCGCGCGCAGTGTTTCTGTTTTTATGACCTGTCGCGGACTTGTGTGTGGAGCAGCGACAGCGTGGAAGATTACGAGATCGACAATTTTGTCGCCGATCTTCCCGATGAGGTCGTCGCGCAAATGGAGAAAGGTGATGACGTATTGCGGCGGACCCTTTCGTCCGGGCGCACTGTACTTGCCTTTCCCGTGCGTGGGGAGGGTGGTCGTCGGCTCGGAAATCTTGTCGTTCTATTCTCTAAGAACGCCGGGAAGTCGGCATCTTTCAACCCCAGCCTGCTAAAGAGCATTCTCGAACCCGCGGTAGAAATGATCGGTGAGGGGTTGCTGATCGGCGCCAGGTTGCAACAGGCCGAGCGCCGGACGACTGAGGTCGAGGAAGAACTGGAACTCGTTTACAAAGTCGATGAAAGAATCCACGGCGCGAAGACCCGCCATTCGAGTCTCGCGCAACTGGTTGGCCAGAGCGGTCGTTTCCTGGGCATCAAGTACAGCGTTCTCCTGATTCCGTCGAAGCGAATTCGTATCAGCGCGACGCACTCCACCTGGAAAAGCGTAAATCGCAAGGTCGTGGATCGCTATCTCGTGGAACAACTATTGCCGAAGCTCGAAGGTCAGCGGCAACCGGTGATCTTCGAGATTCCTGCCGTCGAAGGCTCTGATGATGCTGCGAAACATGGATACCAGGCACTGTTGAGTCCCCTGCTGGACAACCAGGGGAACGTCGAAGGTATCCTGGCTCAGCTTGGCCGCGTCGACAATAACAAATTTTCACGTTCTGACCGCCGCTTCATGGCGCACATTGTGCGAAAGGTCGAGTACGTTATCGAGCGGTCGTTCGACGCGATGACGGGGTTTATGAATCGCGGTGGCTTTGAGGACCAGTTGCAAGAATCCTGGGCAGATCTCGAGTCCGACGACGATGCACACCAGTTGATCTATTTCGACCTCGACAACCTGCAACTCGTCAACGATCGCTTCAGTCGCAAGGCCGGCGATGAAGTTATTATGCGATTCGCGAGGCTGCTCGAGGAAGACTTGCCAAAGAGTGGCGTATTATCACGGTTGACGGGTGACGATTTCTGCATGTTGCTGACACACGCGGATACCGATACCGCGCTCGAGTATGCTCAAAATATTCGGGAGAAAGGTGAAGCGCTTCGATACCTGGAGGGCGACAAGTCACTGCAGATTACGATGAGTATCGGCATAGCCGAATTCACGCGTGCCAGTGGCAATGACGGGAACGCACTGACAACCGCTCGCATGGCATGCGAGGCCGCCAAAGACCATGGTCGCGACCGAATAGAGGTCTATGACGAAAGAAACCAGAGCATCATCCGACGCTACGATGATATGCAGCTCGTTGCCGAAATCCAGCAGGCTCTGGACGGTGAGGGTTTTGAACTGCTCGCGCAGCCTATCGCCTGTCTGACCGGTGAGACGGACAATCCGCGCTACGAGATCTTGCTTCGCATGCTGGATTCCGCGGGGGAGCAGGTGCCCAGCGAGGCCCTGTTCTCGGCGGCCGAGCGATATCACATGATGCCGCAGATTGATCGCTGGGTGGTTTCGACGACGATCGCCAAGTTGGCTGAATGCGGGGACTTCGTTGCCGGGCAGGCTGCAATTTTTGCCGTCAATTTGTCGGGTCAATCGCTTGGTGATGACGAAATACTTAAATTCATCGAGGAAGAAATCGAGCAAAGCGGCTTACCTGCGTCGTCTCTGTGTTTCGAGATCACAGAGTCGGCGGCCGTGTCAAACCTGAACAAGGCGCAAGCATTCATCGATCGCCTGCGTTATCTCGGCTATGGCATATCGCTTGATGATTTTGGTGCGGGTTTAAGTTCGTTTGCCTACCTGAAGAACTTCAACGTCGACATGCTGAAGATCGATGGTGGATTCATCCGCGACATAACCGAGAATCGGATCTCGGAATCCATGGTCGCGGCGATTACACAGGTTGCCAAGGTTATGGACCTGCAGACTGTCGCCGAATATGTCGGGTCAGAGAAAACGCGCGAGCTGATCACGAAACTGGGCGTGGATTATGCGCAGGGTCATTTCATCGGCAGACCAGTCCCAATCGAAGCTGTCCTGGCCGACCACCCGGAGCTGCTTGAATCAACGTCCGGCTAGCCTTTAGAAAATGCCGGCTTCGAGACCGGCCGCTATCGTTAGTCCGAGTTGTTCGCATTCCTCAAGGCGCGACTCATCGAATTCACCGGCAATCAAAACCGGCTCCTGAACTTCCTTGACCGCAAGCCCGCTCAAGATGCGGCGCATGCTGGAGATCGCCCCGGTGCCGTCGTTGCCAGCCCGCACGAACATCGCCCACGGCTTGCCGTTGATCTTGTTTTCGCAGGGATAGAAAACGCGGTCGAGAAAGTACTTCATGGCGCCACTCATGTACCCGAAATTCTCGGGCGTGCCTAGAATGAAGGCGTCGGCCCACAACAGGTCGTCGGCACCCGCATCGAGCGCCGTCATTACGCGTACTTCCACACCGGCCACGTCCCGGCTCGTCGCCCCGTTGACGACCGCATCGGCCATTCGGGTCGTAGTACCCGACTGCGAGTGATAAACAATGAGAAGGTGTTTTGCTGGCACGGTGGAATAGTGCCGGAGTCAGTGTAATTTTTCGATAGACTGCACGGCATGAGTGCGGTATTCGATACATTGCCGGAGGTGCTGCGCGAACCGGTCGAACACTGGTTCGAGCGATTTGGCGAAACGACGAAGGCAGACGCTCTTGCACGAATTGTGGCGTGCAGCGAGTTTGCCGGCACTGTCGCACTCCGGGAAAAGGAGTGGTTGCTCGAAAACGTGGCGAGCTTCGAGCAGGCGCCCGACCCGCAACAACTCGAGATATTCGTTGCCGATGTGGCCTCGACCGATGCCGATGTTGCGGAGGTCAAATCCAGGCTCCGCAGGTTTCGCAATCGATACATGCTGCACGTTCTGTGGCGTGAGACATTCGCGCTGGCCAATCTCGATGAGACCCTGCATTCGCTGTCACTGCTCGCTGACAGGCTATTGGATGCAGCGAGCCAGTATTCTTCCAACACGCTCGCTCCACGCTATGGAAACGTGCGCACGGCCAAGGGCAGCCGAGTGCCGCCGGTCATACTGGGCATGGGAAAACTCGGCGGGTACGAGCTCAATTTTTCGTCTGACGTCGACCTCATTTTTCTGTATCCCGAGGCCGGAGAGACAGATGGTGCAAAACGGATCAGCGCGCAGGAATACTTTGGAAGATGGTCACGCCAGGTAATCGCGCTCGTTGACGAAACGACAGCTGACGGTTTCGTTTTTCGTATGGATACGCGCCTGCGCCCATTCGGTGAGAGCGGCCCCCCAGTCGCCAGCTTCGGGGCGCTCGAGTCCTACCTCCTGCAACATGGGCGTGACTGGGAGCGCTACGCCTACGTAAAAGCGCGGATAGTGGGACCGCACCCCGGAGACGACGTCGCATACGACCTGTATCGCAACTTGATTCAGCCCTTCGTCTATCGGCGCTACATCGACTTCGGCGTATTCGAGTCATTGCGTGAAATGCACGCGATGATTGCGGCCGAAGTGCAGAGGCGTGAGCTACAGAACAACATCAAACTCGGCCCCGGGGGAATTCGCGAGGCAGAGTTCATCGTCCAGTCACTGCAACTTGTCCGCGGCGGGCGCGAACCACAGCTGCAATCACGCGAGTTGCTCGAGGTTCTGCCGCTACTCGTCAAAAGTCGAGGCCTCTCCGCCGACAGCGCCGAGCAGTTACGCACAGCGTATCGATTTTTGCGGCGCGTCGAGAACTTCATTCAAGCCATGCGCGATCGCCAGACTCATGATCTGCCCGAGTCAGATATCGATCGTGTGCGCCTTTGCCTCGCCATGGGTTATTGCGATTGGCAGGGGCTGCGTGCCGATATCGAAGCGCATCGCTCTGTTATCGCGGATCAGTTTGCGCACATCGCGTTTCGTGAGAGTCTCGCGGAAACGCCGTTTCACAAGCAGGTCGAACAGGCCTGGGAGTCAGATGCGAGCGAAGATGCCTGGTCCACGCTTCTCGAGTCCGAGGAGATCAGCGAGGCGAGGCCGATGGCGAGCATACTTGTAAGCTTCGCTGCCGATACCGTGACGCGGAAAATCGATGCGGCTGCGCGCCTTCGGTTGCAGCGTTTTGTCCCACAGCTTTTGCAGGAAATCGCCAAGTCGGATCGGCCTCTGCGCGCTTTGATGCGCACGCTGACGATCGTCGAACGTATTCTGCGGCGGAGTGCATACCTCGCTCTGCTCAACGAGAATCGCGGTGCGCTCGCGAGGCTTGTGGACCTGTGCGCGCGCAGCAATTACATCGCAGATCAGATCGCGCGGTTCCCGTTGTTGCTCGATGAGCTACTCGATCCGCGGCTGTACTCCGAATCGGTAACGCGCGCAGATTTGTCAGAGGAGCTGCGGGACCGGCTGAATGGTGCAAGCGATGATAGTGAGGCATGCATGCAGGTGATAAGCCAGTTCCAGCGATCGACGATGTTTCGTATCGCAGTGGCGGACTTCAATGGCAAGCTGCCGATCATGAAGGTTAGTGACGGCTTGACATGGCTGGCGGAGAGCGTGCTGGAAGAAACTCTGCGTGTCGCATGGCGTGACCTGATCGAGCGCCACGGCGTGCCACGATACACGCTCAATGGCATGACACGCGAGGCCGGTTTCGGCATCGTCGCCTACGGCAAACTCGGCGGGCTGGAACTCTCTTACGGGTCCGATCTCGATATCGTGTTTCTGCACGACTCCTGTGGCGAGAAACAAGTCACGGACGGCGACAAGCCGCTCGACAATGGCCTGTTTTTTGGCCGCCTTGTACGTCGCCTCGTTCATTTCCTGACGACACAGACCGGCTCGGGACAGCTCTATGAAATCGACACGCGGCTGCGGCCTGACGGTCGGTCCGGGCTGCTCGTGACGAGCACCGACGCATTCGAGCGTTATCAGGAAGAGAATGCGTGGACCTGGGAGCACCAGGCGCTGCTGCGCGCGCGCGCCGTGGCCGGCAGCGGGGCCATAGCAGACGAGTTTGAGCGTATTCGCCGGGAGACCCTGGTCGGCCGGGTACGTCGTGACAAATTGCGTGATGACGTCGTTTCGATGCGCCAGCGCATGCGCAAGGAGCTTGATCGCAGTGACGAAGAGCAATTCGACCTGAAACATGGCCGCGGCGGCATCGGTGACATCGAGTTCCTTGTTCAATACCTGGTCCTCGAGCATGCCAGGGCCTACCCTGATGTCATCTTTTACTCGGACAACATCCGCCAGCTCGACGCACTGATGGCGGAAGGCTGCATTGCTCGCGAGGTGGGTGAGGCATTGCAGGAGGCCTACCGGAACTACCGTCTGCGGCAGCATCATCTCGTGCTTGATGACCAGGCGCCACTCGTCGGTCAGAATGAATTCGCTGTTTGGCGGGAGTTCGTCGCCAAAACATGGGACGAGTGGCTGGCATGAGCTTATAATTCGCCGTCCAGCCCCGAGGACTTTGAGAGGAAAGACGTGGGAGCCAAAGCAGGAACCGTGGACCAAAACCTGATTCCGGCAAACGCCCAAAACAGGTATGGTGTTCGTCGCGCAGACCTGCCGCTGAGCTGCCCCATGCCGGGCATGTATCTCTGGAACTCTCATCCCAAGGTGTTCATTCCGATCGAACAGACCGGCGACGCCAAGTGCCCGTACTGCGGTGCGCTCTATCACTTTCTGGAAGATTCGGAGTAAGTATGTATATCGTCACCGGCGGTGCCGGGTTCATAGGCAGCAACCTTGTTCACGCGCTTGCAAATCGTGGGCACGATGACGTTGTCGTTGTTGATGATCTCGAGGATGGGCACAAGTTCATCAATATCTCCGACCTGCCGATTGCCGACTATCTCGACAAGGACGACTTTGTTCAGCGGCTGTCGTCCGACGCGGAATTTGCCAAAAGCATCCAGGCAATTTTTCATCAGGGCGCCTGCTCGGAGACCACCGAGTGGGATGGCCGCTACATGATGAGGAATAACTACACCTATTCCCAGGACCTCCTGCACTACTGCCTCGAGCACAAGACGCCATATATCTATGCCTCTTCTGCGGCGGTTTATGGCGGTTCGAAAGAATTCGTCGAGGACCCGCTGTTTGAGAGTCCGCTCAACGTCTATGGCTATTCCAAGCTGCAGTTCGACCGCTATGTCCGGCGTATTGCAGCGCAGCCGGATAGCCAGGTCGTCGGACTCCGCTACTTCAATGTGTACGGGCCGCGTGAACAGCACAAAGGATCGATGGCGAGCGTTGCGTTCCATTTCAACAACCAGATACTCGACGGCGGCGAGGCGCGCCTGTTCACGGGAACCGATGGCTACGGCGACGGGGAGCAACTGCGCGACTTTGTCTACGTTGAAGATGTTTGCGATGTAAACCTGTGGTTCCTCGATAATCCCGACGTATCCGGCATCTACAATACCGGATCGGGTCGAGCACAGAGTTTCAACGATGTCGCCAACGCCGTTATCAACTGGCATGGCAGAGGAAAGATTCGTTACATCCCGTTTCCCGATCATCTCAAAGGCGCGTACCAGAGTTACACGCAGGCGGACCTGACGCAGCTGCGCCAATGCGGATGTGATGTGGAGTTCCGTCCCGTTGAAGAGGGCGTACCGGCGTACCTGGACCAGCTTTGCGGACCGCAGCAACACTGATCGTCGGACCATCCTGGGTCGGTGACATGGTCATGGCCCAGTCCCTGTTCAGGGTCCTCAAACAGCGAGAGCCCGAGCGCGCACTCGACGTGCTCGCGCCGGAGTGGTCTCTGCCGATCGTTGCGCGCATGCCCGAAATCAGGACCGGTATCGCATCCGCAACGGCGCACGGTGAAGCAGGGCTCGGAACCAGGCGACGCATCGGGAAACAACTTCGCGGTACGGGCTACGATCGCGCGATCGTCTTGCCACGATCATACAAGTCAGCACTCATTCCCTGGTTCGCGAAGGTTCCCGTGCGTACCGGGTTCCGGGGTGAGATGCGTTTTGGTGTCGTCAATGACATGCGGCCGTTTGACCGCGAGGTACTCGACCAGACCGTCAAGCGTTTCGTTGCCCTCGGACTCGACAACAACGAGGCGCTGCCCGATGCTTTGCCGAATCCGGCACTGGCGGTAGCGGAGGACAACCAGCGGAAGGCGATGCGCGAACTCGGTGTTGCGACGGATCGGCGCATCGTGGCGATGATGCCTGGCGCCGAATACGGCCCCGCCAAATGTTGGCCACACGAGTATTTCACGGAACTCGCCGCCAACCTTGATCGGGAAGGATTTGCCGTCTGGGTGCTGGGGTCCGAAAAAGATGCCGTGGCCGGCGATGCCATCGCCCGAGGCAGCAAAGCCATGAATCTGTGTGGCAAGACCTCGCTCGAGGATGTTGTCGATTTGCTGGCCGCGTGCGAACAGGTCGTCTCCAATGACTCGGGGCTCATGCACATCGCTGCGGCCGTCGGGACGCATGTGCACGGCATATATGGGTCATCTTCGCCGAAATTTACGCCTCCGCTCACGAAAAGTCGCGATATTCATCGATTAGGTCTGGAATGCAGCCCGTGCTACGAGCGTGAATGCCCGCTGGGCCATCTGAGGTGCCTGAAAGACCTCAGGCCTGACTCGGTTCTGCAAAAAATACTCGAAAAAAACCCTTAAAAGCCGCGATCGTCGAAGAAAAAATCTATACTTTGCACGACGTCTTCCACCTTGATCAGACCCATCACGTCGGGGTGCCGTACGCGTTGCCCCCAACGAAGATCGGCGATTTTACTCCCAAAATACAGCTTTATCGCCTCAGGATAGCGATTTATCGTGTATTTTTGTGACAAATAGGGTCCCGTTCGTTGCGGGTTCGAACCTGCATACAGGCCAATGACGGTTGTGCCGAGGGCGGTGGCCATATGCGCCGGCCCTGAATCAGGGCAAATCACGAGATCGGATGCAGCGATAAGCGCGGCAAGCTGCTTGAGCGATGATTGGCCGACAAGGTTGGTTGCCTCGCTGCCGGCTGCCAGGCGATCACCATAGTCAGCTTCGAGATCGGATGGTCCACCGGTCAGTAACACGCGGGCGCGATAGTGTGACTCGAGATGGCCGATCACTGCAGCGTAGTTTTCGATGCTCCAGTTGCGGTAGTTGCGAACCCGCTGGCTGCTGCACGGGCTGATCAAAACCAGCGGTCTGTCGTCGGTGCGAAAACCGGCCGCGAACGCCTTGTCGCTGTCGGACAACGGGATGTCCCAGCGCAGATCAGTCGGTTCGGCACCGATGCTCGTCGCAAACGCCATCATTGCTTCCATGGCGTGTTCGCCGCGGGCTGCGTCGATACGCCGGTTGGTAAACAGCCACTGAAAGTCTTTTGCCCTGGCCTTGTCGAATCCAAGCCTGACCGTAGCGGGAATCGAGCGGATCAGCAGGTTGGCGCGCATCGATGCATGCATGCACAGCGCGACGTCGAAGTGCATGCCGCACAGCGCCGTGCGCACGTCCCTGTAGGCGGCTCGGCCGCGAGACTTGTCAAAGACAATGAAATCGATGTCCGGGATATCGGCCATGAGTGCGGCCTCTGTCTTACCGATGATCCAGGTGATGCGAGTGTCGGGCCAGTTGTCCTGCATGCGCCGGATGACGGCCAGCGCGTGGCACGTATCGCCGATCGCCGAAAGGCGCAAGACGCAAATGTGCCCGGGCTTCGATTGCAGGTTCAAATCAGGCAATATCCATGCACGCAAGTGATTGGGGAAAGGGTCCGTTGACCGAAATTGTCGAGAAGACCGCGACCGGCGCCATCCTATACGATAAGTCGATTATCAACCAGATATCGGATGAGCGGTTCACACCGAACGGCTGGTTGCATGCCGAGGTGCTGACCGGCTCGCTGCGGTCGGGTGGTCGTGGCAACACGATGTTCGTCGGTAATGTGCCGAGGCAGTTTGTACTGCGGCACTACATGCGGGGCGGACTCATTGGCAAGCTTGTCCGGGACACCTATGTTTTCTCCGGCGCAGACAAGACGCGCTCCTTCATGGAGTGGCGTCTGCTCGACAAGCTGGCATCGAACAACATGCGCGTGCCAAGGCCGGCGGCCGCTCGTTACGTGCAGCGCGGTACTTTCTACACGGCGGATATCATCACGGTGCGCGTGCCGGGTATTGTTCCGTTGTCGCAGTATATTGCGGACAACAATCCCGGTGAGGCCTTCTGGCAGTCGGTGGGTGCGGCGATCCACGAATTTCACGAGGCGGGCGTATACCACGCCGACATGAATGCCTATAACGTCCAGATCGATACGGACGAACTGGTCTGGATGCTCGATTTCGACAAGGGGGCACTCAGGGCGCCCGGTCCGTGGCAGCAGGAAACACTGAGCCGCCTGCATCGGTCGCTGCAGAAAATCGTCGGACTGGATCCGCGACTGCACTTTCGTTCGGCGAACTGGGAGCAGTTGCTGGAAGGCTATTTCAATGCGTCGAGATCCGAGTAGTAGTCGGGATAGCCGTCCGGCAGGTCCTTGAACTTGCGGTGCACCCAGAAGTACTGCTCCGGGCATTTTCTTACGTGGTCCTCGAGCAGCGCGACATATTTTTTCGTGTCGGCGATTACGTCTTTACTGGGCAATCCTTCGAGCGGCGGATACAGGGTGTGCGTATACGTACCGTCGGGGTTGCGCATCGGGAAGAAGGGTATGGCTACCGCATTGCCGAGGCGCGCCAGCGTCGACGTGGCTGTCGTGTGCATCGATGGAACGCCAAAGAAAGTGATGACCTCAGCTCCTTTGCGGTTATAACTCTGGTCTGGCGCGTACCAGACAGCCCGGTTATCGCGCAGGCTGCGGATCATCTTCTTGATGTCGCGTTTTTCAATTGTCGTCGCCGCCGACACTTCGCGGCCGCTGCGCTGCAGCTCGGTCATGAATTCGCTGCGGCTCTTGCGAAACACAGCGTCGAAGGGAGGAATAGCGGCCGCAAGAACCCGTCCCATGATCTCGAGAGTCGTAAAGTGGGCGCTCAGAAGGATGACCCCCTTTCCGGACGCCAGCGCATCCTGTATGTGTTCGACCCCGTTGAGTTGTGTAATCGACTGCAGGTGGCGCGTGCTGGCCCAGCGCCCCAGGCCCAGTTCCATTACGCTGATGCCCAGTGCCTTGAAATGTTCGTAGGCGAGCGCGTCGCGCTCCTCAGCAGTCATTTCCGGGAAGCACAGCTCGATGTTGCGGCGGACGATGGCGCGACGCGAACCGCCGATCGCGTGGGCAACGCGCCCAATGACGCGACCAATTGCGAGCACGGCGCGATGCGGCAACAGGCAGGCAAGGCGCAGAAGCCCCACGCCGACCCATGTGGGCCAGTATCTTGGCTGCCAGAAGCTGGAAAGGGGTTTGCGTTCGCTCATGCCGTGATTATGTAGCCTGCCACGGGCAGGCAGTTTACTCGGACATGCCGTCCACGTAACCACCGGTGTTGGATTTCTTCGTCAGATCAGTCGGCTCGTCGTCATGGATGACTTCGACGTCTTCGGCCTGAATGCCGACATGGAACGCTGCAAATCCGGGCATAACCACCTGGTTTCGCGCCATGCCGATGATGCGACCCGAAAACGGAGAACGGAGTTCGCTGCGCGCATTGCTCATCGGGTCGGTAATCGTGCCGAGAAGATCGCCTTTGCGGACCGTGCTGCCGAGACTCACATCTGCAAGCAGGATGCCGCCGTTGTCGGCGCGGACCCAGGACGAGCGGTAATAGACGGGTTCCGGATCGCCCCAGAGACGCATCTTTTTCACCATTCCCAATGTCGTCAGCAGTGTTTCCAGGCCTTTCACACCGTGTTTGACTTCGGCGAGTTCGAGTTGCGATGGGCCACCGGCTTCCAGTGTCACGGCCGGAATGCCGGCCGACGTTGCTGCATAGCGCAGGGTGCCGACCGTCGGTTCGCTATGCAGGACAACCATCGAGCCAAAGCCGAGGGTTAGCGTGACGACATCCGGGTTCCTGAGATCTGCGCGAATCTGTGGAAGGTTGGCACGCTCGAATGATCCCGTGTGCAGGTCAACGAGCGCGTCGCAGTGCGCGATCACATTGGTGAACAAGGCATGCGCTATGCGCGCCGCGGCGCTCCCGTTGGGATTTCCGGGGAAATATCGGTTCAGGTCGCGGCGGTCCGGCAGGTAGCGCGACCCCCGCCGGAATCCCTGCACATTGGCGATGGGTACGCCAATGACCGCGCCTGACAACTTATCTGGATCAATGTCATGCAAAACGCGACGCACCATCTCGATGCCGTTAAGCTCGTCGCCATGGACGGCCGCAGTCAGGCAGAGGTTTGGGCCGGGCCGGCTGCCATTTACGACCAGCACGGGCGTCGAAACGGGCACGCCTTCAAACAGTTCGGTTGCCGACCACGCCAGGCGTTGCGACGAGCCGGGCGCTACTTCAGAGCCCAGCAACTGCAGCGGTTCGGCAAGACCTTCTGCGGTGGTGACGGCGTCCGCCAGTGGTACATCGTGTTCGTGAGCTGGCACGGCATCGACAAGATTCTCGGCGGCGGCCGATGTTTCACTGGAACGCGCATCGCCGTCGTCGGTCGAATCCTGAAGCATGTCCACGCCGTTGTCCGACGGCTCGACCGCCGTCTCCCCCGCCAGCACGGGATGTGGCGTCACAGACAGGCAAATGTAGGCCAGCAGCGGGAGAATACGCATGGGCAAAAATGTTCGAAGACAAAATGCGCTCATATAGGGCTCAAAATACGGCACAATGCCGAGAATTTCCGTGAACTATTCAATAATTTGCGATTGAAACCTGAACGACGCCAAATGACAAGTATTCGCTGTTTCTGGCTGGTCGTGCTGGTCCTTCTTACGAGGACCGCCACTGCCAGCGAATTATTTCCCCTGCCGCCTGAATTGCAGCCCGATGTCGACTTCTGGGTATCGATATTTTCGCAGTACTCGGTCGATGAGGGTGTGTTGCACGATAATCGCAATCTTGCGGTTGTCTATGCGCGACTTGATATGCCCGAAAAGACGTCGCGGAGCGAACGAAACCGGCGAGTCGACAAAAGGCGCAAGCAGATACAAGCGGTTTTGCGCACGCTTGCATCGGGAAAGCGCAACAACCTGAGTGCTGAAGAAGCACGCATATTGTCATTGTGGCCCGATGATGTATCGAACGAGACCCTGTCTGCGGCTGTAAAGCGTGTCCGCTACCAGCATGGACTCCGCGATCGGTTCAGAGACGGACTCGAGCGATCGGGCCGCTGGCGGGATTACGTCAATGAACAATTCACAGCGCTCGGGGTGCCAACTGACATAGTTGCTCTGCCGCACGTCGAGTCGTCCTATAACCCGGACGCGCGATCGCATGTCGGCGCATCCGGAATCTGGCAATTTACGCGCAGCACCGGGCGTCGCTACATGCGCGTCGATCACGTTGTTGATGAACGTAATGACCCCTTCGCGGCGACGCGCGCTGCCGGTCGCCTGCTCGCGTACAACTACTCGATTACAGGCAACTGGCCCATGGCCATCACGGCCTATAACCATGGTCTCGCCGGAGTGCGCCGCGCGATGCGGCAGTATGGCGATACCGCATACGTCGACATACTCCGCAAATACAATGGCAGAACGTTCGGGTTCGCATCGCGCAATTTCTACGTGGCGTTTCTTGCGGCCAGGGAGGTGGACCAGAATGTCGAAAAGTACTTTCCGGGTGTAGTTCCCGAAAAGCCGACAGTGTATACAACAGCAAAGATGCCGACCTACGTGTCGGTCGACGGACTGAGTGAAGGTCTCGGCGTTTCGCGCAAGCACATTGCCACACACAACCCGGGGCTACAGGCGACGGTGTGGCAGGGTAGTAAATACCTGCCCAAAGGCTATGAACTTCGTCTGCCGGCAGCCTCTGTACAGGGTTCGCTGGATACGTTGCTTGCAGGTCTTCCCGCGACCGCAACGTTCCCCAAGCAGCTGCCTGACATGTTCCACACCGTGGCGCGCGGTGACACGCTATCGCAGATTGCCGAGACCTACGATACGCTCGTTTCCACGCTGGTTGCCTTGAACCAATTGAGTAGCAGTCACCGTATTCGTGCAGGCCAACGATTGCGTTTGCCCGCGGCCGGGCCGCTGCCTGTGGCATCGGCACCGGTAGGGCCCGCCGTCGTGGAGCCAACCGTGGTGGCAAGCGTAGCGCCAACCGAAACGCTGCCGGAAGTTGAAGAAATGACGCCGGCAGCGCTGGCAGATGACTTGGCGAGTCCGCCGCGAGGTCCGCTCCAGACAGCGCTGTTGTCGGACCCGAGCGACTATAGCGTTGCAGCCGACGGCACGATCGAGGTTCAGCCACTCGAGACGCTCGGGCACTATGGCGACTGGCTCGAGATCAAGACGCAGCGGCTGCGTGATCTGAACGGTCTGGCATTCAGGACACCTGTGGATGTCGGCCAGCGGATTCGCCTGGATCTTGGCACGGTGGATGCCAAGGCATTTGAGCAGCGGCGCATTGCCTATCACCGTACACAACAGGACAGTTTTTTCCGTCAGCATGTCATCAGCGATGTAAACGAACACGTCATCAAACGCGGGGAGTCGATCTGGGTTATTGCACTGCGTCAGTACGATGTTCCTGTCTGGCTATTCCGCCAGTACAATCCGGAAGTCGACATGCACAACGTGCAGCCAGGCACCAAAGTGCAGATCCCGATCCTGACGGATGTCGATACCACCTGATGGAAGCACGCCACAAATACCTTGTCGTGCGCTTTCTTCCCGTTCTCCTGCTGGCGGTTGCCGCGGCATCCTGGTTTGCCGAGGTGCAGGAAGGCGGCCCCTGGCTGCTGCGCAATCTCCTCCCGATCGCGCTCCTGCTTGGCCTGTCGTTGCTGACCTTGCACCGGGGTGGAGGACGCTGGTCCGGAGCGGGCATGCGCATGCCACTTGGTACCCTGGGATTTGCGATTCCTGCCCTCGGGTTGAACGCGTACCTGCACTATGCGTACTCCGTAAACCTTAATGACATGTTCAGCGATGCGGAGTATCCGGACCGGGTTTTTCGCTATCTGCCAGCCTATACGCTGGTCGCCGGTGGCATTGGCTTTGCGATTGGCTGGATCGCCGGTCGTAACGTGTAGTGTGAATTGGCTCTTTTTTCCGACGCCGGAGTTTTGCTAGGCTTGCCGTCATGAAACTTCTTGCGGTGGCATTGTTAGTTCTTCTTCTGCCGGGCCTGATGCAGGCCAGCGAGTTTCCCGTGGCTGACCGCGTCGTTATCGAGAAAGGGGCGCGAAAGCTGCACCTGATTCAGCAAGGCAAGGCGTTCCGGACGTACAAGATCGCCCTGGGCATTCGTCCCGTCGGGGACAAGAAGCGAGAAGGCGATTTCAAGACGCCCGAAGGCAAGTACTATCTCGACGCGCGCAATCCGAACAGTGATTATTTCCTGTCGATTCGCATTTCCTATCCTGACCCGAAGGATCGACGCGAGGCGGGCGAGATGGGCGTTGACCCGGGTGGAGCGATCATGATTCATGGGCAGCCTAATGACCCGACCCGGTCCGAGACCTACTACCGCACCCAGGACTGGACCAATGGCTGTATTGCCGTATCCAACTCCGACATGATCGATATCTGGCTCATGACTGGCGAGAATACGCCCATCGAAATTCGGCCCTGAATGTTCGGCGAATTCATTGACGCGGAAGTCTGGCCTGAGGGTAGCCTCGAAGTTCTTTCGCAATTTGAAGCCGATCAGTTGCAGAGCAGCGGGTCCGGTGGACTGTATCCGCTACTGCGCCGTTGCATGCTGGCCGTCCTGAATTCAGACAGCCACACGGATGATGCACGTGCGCTGCTCAGGACGTATCGCGATTTCGAAATTGGCTTCATTCGCCAGGATCGCGGCCTCAAGGTGTCGCTCAAAAATGCCCCGGCCGACGCATTTGTCGACGGCAAGATGATTCGTGGTACCCGGGAACTGCTATCTGCCGTGCTCAGGGACATCGTTTTCACCCGCAACGAGGTTATCGACAGTGGTCGTTTCGACCTGTCCACGTCGGGCGGCATAACCAACGCGGTCTTCCACATTGTTCGCAATGCTCGACTATTGATGCTCCCGGCGAGTGTCAACCTGGCAGTCTGCTGGGGGGGGCATGCGATCAGCCGGGAGGAATACGACTACTCCAAGCAGGTCGGATATCAACTCGGCTTGCGTGGCCTCAATGTCTGTACGGGCTGTGGACCGGGGGCAATGAAAGGCCCGATGAAAGGTGCCACGATTGGTCATGCGAAGCAGCGCATTCGGGGCAGCCGCTACGTGGGTATCACCGAACCCGGTATCATCGCCGCGGAGTCGCCGAACCCGATCGTCAATGCGCTGGTCATCATGCCCGACATGGAAAAACGACTTGAGGCGTTCGTGCGTGTAGGACACGGCATAATCGTGTTTCCAGGTGGAGTCGGAACGGCCGAGGAGATCCTGTATTTGCTCGGCGTGCTTTTGCATCCGGACAACGAGAGTCAGCCGTTCCCGATGATTATGACCGGACCGGCGTCGGCGAAAGCTTATTTCAGGCAAATCGATGAATTCGTGGGAGCCACGCTTGGTGCTGATGCACAACGTCGTTACCAGGTCATCATCGGCGACTCGCGCGAGGTTGCTCGCCAGATGAAACAAGGCCTGAAGGAGGTGCTGGATTTTCGCACCCGGCACGGGGACGCTTACTATTTCAATTGGCGCCTGACGATCGACGATGATTTTCAGCATCCGTTTGTCGCAACGCACAAAGCGATGCGGGACCTGGACATCAATGAAGGGCTTCCCCCACACAAACTCGCTGCGAATTTGCGCAGGGCCTTTTCAGGCATTGTCTCGGGCAACGTGCGTGAAGACACAGCCGAAATTATCGAGCAAAAAGGGCCGTTCGAAATCAATGGTTCGAGACGAATCATGGGGCTGATGGATGAATTGCTGAGTGGCTTCGTTGCCCAGCATCGCATGAAGATTTCGCGCGGAGATTACGATCCGTGCTACGTGATTAAGTAAAAAAGTAAGTTAACTTATTGTTTTAAAAGGAAAAAAAAGATCTTCCTCTGTGATGCAGTTCCTGTGATTTGCCTCGCCCCACACTTACCATTTGCTCATAGGGAATCACTGAGCAAACCAATGCCAGAAAGCAAACACATGAAGTGGGACCAGGGTTTCGGTACGGATGCCGAACAGGACCCTAAGGCCAAAGACACGACGGTCGCCGCCAACGAGCCGGCAGCCAATGATGCTGACGGTTGGCAGCAATATCGTCGCTGGATATCCAAAGCGCCGGCGCCGCGCGCTCGCCGCTCGAGTATCGACCCGTCATTGTATTCCTGGAAAGGTTACCGGGACTGGACGGACCAGGTGCGCCGCAATTGGTCAAAAGATTCTAATGATGACAATAACTGACGACCGTCAAGATTCTTGTTACACAACGCCGGCAATCGCCGGCGTTTTTGTTTTCGGGTGACGCAAATTCATGCTCAGAGAATTGTGATCCGGGTCGCCAATAAAGGTGGAACTGAGTCTGGTTTTCAGGCATTTTCTGCGCCCGCCGGATATCGTTTAAGCAAGGTGTGACCTGCCTCACGGCTCAGGCCAAATGGCGGCCCTATAGTCGCAATTATCGAAGACCAACAACGCCTGAAGAGCATGTCAGATAAACACGAGAAAACGGATTTTCCGAGCGAGACATTCAAGAGTGATGCTGTGCGACAGCGTTGGGAACTCTTTCATCGCGCAATCGCCTATGCCAAAGAGTCGAACGATGCCGCACTGCATGACGCCGACGCGGTAAATGGCGAAGCTGAGAGCGCCGGGCCCTTTCTCACCATCGTGAGGTAACAAGCGATATGGAACGCCTGCTTCAGTACCTCGATGACCTTGACGACCTCTGCGGTGTGTTCGGGCTGGCATGGGAGAAGATGCGCAGGATTCTTCTCAGGGTGGTCTCCATTGCCATGATTTCGGCCGCTGGAGCTGCTGCGATCGGCCTTGCGCTAGTACACCCACCGATTGCGCTGGCAACCTCCACGATGCTCTTCGTGGTTCTGTTGTACCGGTCCGTAACTGTTCCGTCGAAAAAATGGGCATCCGTCGCCTGAACCGCTGAATCCGGCTCGTTGCCGGGCTTGAAATTAGCCGTCCAGCCCCTATGGTGTCTGCCTTTGGACAGGAGATATTCGGCGTGGGCGACAAGCGCGAAACATTGGGGTTTCAAACCGAGGTGCGTCAGCTATTAAAGCTGATGATTCACTCCCTCTACAGCAACAAGGAAATATTTCTTCGTGAACTGATCTCCAACGCCTCAGACGCAGCAGACAAGCTTCGTTTTGAAGCGCTGGCGCAGCCTGGTCTGCTCGGCGACGACGAGCTGGAAATTCGTATCGAGATCGACAAGGAGAAACGCCTGCTGTCCGTCACGGACAATGGTATCGGCATGTCTCGCGAGGAGTTGATCGACAATCTCGGAACAATCGCCCGTTCGGGTACGGCCGAATTCCTCGAACAGATGACAGGTGACCAGCAGCACGACGCGCAGCTGATCGGCCAGTTCGGTGTCGGGTTTTATTCTGCATTCATCGTCGCGGACAAGGTAACAGTGGACACCCGCCGCGCCGGTCTGGACCAGGCAATTCGCTGGGAGTCGGATGGCGAGGGTGAGTTTACAATCGAAGACATCGAGCGTGCGGAGCGCGGCACGCGCGTGACTTTGCATTTGAAAGATGACGAGGCAGATTTCGCCGAGCCATATCGAATCGAATCACTCATTCGAAAGTATTCCGACCACATCGGGTTCAAGGTGTCCCTCCATGCCGAGGGCGAAGAGGAGACCAAGGTTGTCAATTCGGCAACGGCGCTTTGGACACGCTCGCGGACTGACGTGTCGGAGGATGAGTACAAGGAATTCTACAAGTACCTCACCCATGATTTTGCCGACCCGTTGACGTGGAGCCATAACAGGGTAGAGGGTAAGCGCGAGTATACGAGCCTGCTCTATATTCCGTCAGCGGCACCGTTCGACCTCTGGAATCGCGAGGCGCCACGAGGCTTGAAGCTTTACGTACAGCGCGTCTTCATCATGGACGATGCTGAACAGTTTCTGCCGCTGTACCTGCGATTTGTAAAAGGGGTCGTTGATTCCTCCGACTTGCCGCTGAACGTGTCCCGAGAACTGTTGCAGCAAAACCCTGAGCTCTCGGCAATGCGCAGTGCGCTGACAAAGCGCGTGCTCGATATGTTGGGCAAACTGGCGAAAGACGATGGGTACGGCAAGTTCTGGGGCGAATTCGGACAGGTCCTCAAAGAAGGCGTCATCGAGGATTTCGCAAACAAGGACAAGCTCGCAAAACTGCTGCGATTTGCATCGACCCATTCGGGTAGCGAAGCGCAGGACCAGTCGCTCGATGACTACATCGGCCGGGCAAAGGATGACCAGGACAAGATCTACTACATTCTTGCCGAAAACTACGCCACGGCGGTCGCGAGCCCGCATCTCGAGCAATTGCGCGAGCGTGGTATCGAGGTGCTGCTGCTGACCGACCGTATCGATCCGTGGCTTGTCGATGGGCTCAGTGAGTACGAAGGTAAGGCACTTGTCGACATCAGTCGCTCGGCGCTCGATTTGCCTGATGGCGACGGTTCCGTCAGTCAGGACGTACTGAATGAGGAGCACAAGGCATTGCTCAAAAAGGTCAAACGCGCCCTGCGTGACCGTGTTGAGGCTGTCAATGTCAGTCGGCGTCTCGTTGATTCGCCGGCATGCGTGGTCGCAGGCGATAATGATCTGAATCCGCAGCTACGCCGTATGCTGGAAGCCAGTGGCCAGGAGATTCCGGAATCGAAGCCGATCCTCGAAATCAATGTGGACCATCCGCTGGTCGGCCGTTTAACGGCAGAGTCTGACGACACTCGTTTCGGCGAGTTGTCGCATATCGTGCTGGATCATGCGCTACTTGCTGAAGGTTCCCAGCTGGATAATCCTGCCGAATACGTGCATCGCATGAACAAGCTTCTGCTCGAAATCGAATCCGGTGCAAAGGGTGAGTAGCCGCGACGACAAGGATCTGCGTGACCGGCTAAGTCCGGAGCAATACCAGATCACGCAATGCTCGGCGACGGAACGACCGTTTACGGGGAAATTCGTCAATCACAAAGCCGATGGCACGTATCGATGCGTATGCTGCGATGCGGCGCTGTTCAGCTCGGAGAACAAGTACGACTCGGGCTCGGGTTGGCCAAGTTTCTGGTTGCCGTTGGCTGGAGATGCCGTGCGGACGAAAAAAGACAAATCGCATGGGATGGTCAGGGTCGAAGTCGTGTGCGCTGCCTGCGATGCTCACCTGGGGCACATTTTCGAAGATGGCCCGCAGCCAACCGGTCTGCGATACTGCATCAACTCAGCGTCACTGGATTTCGAGGATAAGCAAAAATGATGAACCGCAAATTTTTTCTGGCACTGGGCACCGCAGTTCTGGTCGCCGCATGCGGCCAGAGTGAGCAGTCGGCCGTCGACGAACCGTCGGCGACGACGGGCGGCGTCGCGTGCCCACAACCGGATACCAGTGGAGTCATTGAAATTCAGGATGGCCTGACCGCAACGGTCGTCAAGTCAGGCTATGGCCGTGCTGCGATGAGCAGGGATTATGCGGATGTACACACCACGCTTTGGTTGTACGATGAAACCGCAGACGGCGGACGTGGCCAGGAGATCTGGTCGTCGGGTGGTGTCAATCCGTTCCAGTTCCAGATCGATGCCGGGCAGGTGATCCGTGGTTGGGATCTCGGCGTCACCTGCATGCTTGTTGGCGAAAAACGCGAATTGAAAATTCCGCCTGAACTTGGCTATGGCGATCGCGGCAAGCCGCCTGTACCGCCTAATGCGACGCTGCTGTTTGAAATCGAACTCGTCAAACTGACGTCGCCCGAGTAGGGAACAGGGTCTTTTGAAGAGAGGCGAATTTCGATTCGTCGATTCAGCGAGCGACCGTAGCGCGTAGCGTTGTCCGCGACGGGCAGCGATGAGCCGGCGCCAATGACGACGAGCCGTTCCCGATCGATGCCGCGATCACCCAGGTAGCGGGCAACGGTCTCGGCACGGGCGCGGCTCAGCTGCCTGTTCCATTCTTCGTTTCCGGACGAGTCCGTGTGGCCTGTGACTATCACTGTCGAGTCGCGACAGGCATCGGCCAACGCAACGATGCGATCGAGCGCAGGAAAAGCCGATTCGCGCAGGTCAGTACCTGATTCCTCGAATTTCACCGCTCCGGGGTCGATTGTGGCGAACTGGCGCTCGCACAATGCACGAGCGGTCACGCCTGGCTGAAGTTCCAGATACCGGACATCGAAGTCAGCCGTTTCGGGCAAGGCCCGTCGTAACGGTTTCAGACCTTGCTCCAATGACGCGCTGTGCGTCAAGACGCCACGAATTTGCACGGAGCTGCCGTGGAGCTTGCCGCCTGGCGAGTCCACCTCGGCGAGTGCCGTGATCAATTCAGCGGTTGCGTTCTCCCACCAGTCGGGCGCCACGCCGAGTGGCCGGAATGCGAACTGGACGGTCTGGTCGGGGAAGTTCTCCGAAACAACCTGTTTCAGCCGCTCTTCGTGCCGCGCTGATTGTGTATGCGCGGTGATGGTCAGGTGTCCGCGCCGCGCCAAAATCTCAAATTCGGGCGGGACGGACGCCGAGTAAGCTGGTTTTTCAGCCAGGAATTCGATTGAGCCGGTTGGCAGCGCCAGTGACCAGGCGACCCCGGCGATGAGGGTCAGGAATAAGCTGACGATGCCTGGCTTGTGGGCCAAGGATCAGGCGTTCGCTGCCTGGTCGAGCAAATCTCGTGCTTGCCCGATCCAGTCTTCGCGGTAGATACGGCTGTGAAATCCCCTGAGGCGTTTCGCGACACGATCGATATCGTATTCACTCATGTCGGCGATCTGCTCAAAGCGGAAAATGCCGATTTCATTGAGCGTCTTCTCGATAGCCGGTCCAACGCCCTTGATCATCTTCAGATCGTCACGAGATGCGTGTGCTCCGGTATCGGCGGCGACTTCAGACTCAGGCTGCGGCTCGGATTCGTTCTTTGCCACCGGCAAAGATTCCGCTTCTGATTTCGGTGCGTCCGAGTCTTCCGCTTCCTGCTCGGCAACCGGCCCGTTTCCCTCCAGGGCGGCTGTCTCGAAATCGGGGGTTTCTTCATCGAAACCGTCGGCCGGGTCGTTCGATGCATCGAGGCCATCGGTCAGTTGCTCGGGATCATGAACCGGCTCGATGCGGGTCTGACCAACAGCTTCTTTTTCAGCTTCGAGCACGCGAATACGATCTTCCGCAATATTGAGCTCCGCCTCGAGGCGCTCAGCCTGTTCATTGCGTTCCCGAAACCGCTCAATCAGCGGAGGCAGGCGGTTCTGCCAGTTCTCGAGTTCGCGGGTGAGTTTTGTGATTCGCTCGCCCTTCTGACGCAGGAGGTCCTCGTTACCGCTGCGTGCCGCTGCGTCAGACTGCAGCTGGTCGCGTTCCGTTACAGCGACCTCGAGGTTACTGCGAATGTCTTTTATTTCACGCTGCAGTTCGTCACGACGCCCGAACGCCTCCTGGACGGCCAGCGCCAATTCCTTGGCACGGTTTTTCGCATCTTGGTGCGACGCCTGGAACTGGCTAGCCTGTTTCATGAGGCCTTTGTTTTGCTCGACGAGGCGACCATGTTCTTTTCTTTGTGCCTCGATCTGCTCCTGCCAGCCCAGATTGATTGCGGCTTTTTCTTCCCGGGAGCGGTTACCGCGAATGACCCAGCCGATGATCGCGCCAATGGCCGTGGTAATGGCCAGCAGTACGACATGTATAACGCTCATCTCGGGCATGCGGTGCTTCCCTTATCCTGGACGAAAACGCCTTCGCCGCTTATCAGTGCAACAGGCAGTGAATCGTAATTGTGTGCACAATACTGTGTTGCGAGTTCCATGCAATTGCTCATCGCGCTTCTGCAGGTTACATAAGCTTATAATTTTACAGCAGTAATCACGAATCTATCCACCCCGGCACTCAGAATGACCAAACACCCCATTACTGAAAAGCTGTTTATAGACGGCCCGGTTGGCCGCCTGGAGGCTGTTGTTGACAGGCCTGGTGAGGGTGCATTGCATGGCTGCGCGGTTGTATGTCATCCCCACCCGCAACACGGCGGCACAATGCACAACAAGGTTGCGCATACGCTGGCAAGAGCATTTGCTCGTTCGGGATTCGAGGCGTTGCGCTTCAATTTCCGCGGTACAGAACACAGCGAAGGTCGCTATGACAATGGCGTGGGTGAACTCGATGATGCCCTCGCTGCAATTGAATGGATGCGCGCACGCCACGGGTCCTATCCCTTATGGCTCGCAGGGTTTTCTTTTGGTGCCGCAATTGCCGTGAAGGCCGCGGTTGCGACGCACGTCGATGGGCTCATCAGTGTCGCACCGGCCATCAGTCGTTTCGCCACCGGCCTTGAATCGCAGCCGGACTGTCCGTGGCTCGTCATTCAGGGAGATGAGGACGAGCTTGTAGACGTTGATGAAACGGTCGAATGGGTAAACGGCCTGGAGCCGGGTCCGGAGTTACTCATCGTCGAAGGTGGTGAGCATTTTTTCCATGGCAGGCTAACGGAGCTCAGGCAGGCGGTGATGGAATTTGTTGCCGAAGAAAGCTAGGGGCGGTAGCGAAATAAAAAAAGCCGGGCGAAGCCCGGCTTTTTCTTTGCTTCATCGGATTTCCGATTACACCATGTCTTTGAGACCCTTCAGAGCCGAAACCTTGACAACCTTCGTCGCCGGTTTTGCTTTGAACATCATCTCTTCGCCCGTGAACGGGTTTACACCCTTGCGAGCTTTGCGAGCCGGCTTCTTGACGACGCGCATTTTCAACAGTCCGGGAACGGTAAACATGCCCGGTGCGCCACGGCCACCGAGATTCTTCTTGATCTGGCCGTTGAGTGATTCGAATACTGCCGCTACGTCTTTGCGCGTGAGACCTGTGTCGTCAACGATCTTTGCGTAGATCTCGGATTTGGTCGGTGGCTTTTTAGTGTTCGCTGCCATGAAAAACTGACTCCTAGAAAATAACGAAACGGGCTTAGCCCGCTATGAAAGCGGAGCGACGATAACACTTTTTCGGATGCTGTGTAACTGCAAAAAGACCTTTTTTTGTAGGTATTTTTGCGGAATTGTGTTGCGTGAAAGATCGGGCACAAAAGGACCCGTATCGTTTTGTTCAAATGGTCATTTACTGACTAGGGGTCGACATAGAATTGTCGCGTGAATCGAACCTCAGAAAGATTGTCTCTGTCCTCAGGCTTTACGGCGATATCGAAGACCAGCGTTTCGAGATTGGCAATGGCTGTCTCACCGACATAATAGATTGCCGAAGTTTCACCAGGCTCTTCGATCTTGCGCATCGTCACATTCTTGAGTTGCCCTGTCAGGTTGGTGGCTTTGACCGTAACAACTCCGGCAACGGGCGCTTTGTCCGATTTCCTGATGATCGAGACGTTGAGCATTGCGCGATTCTTACTACGTACAATGTTGTATGCACGTGCGACGTCGGGCGACAACTGGTCAGTTGATTGCGCGTTGAAATATACAACGTAGTCGCCGATATCAGCCGAGGTAGCGCCCGCCGGTTGCGCTTCCGGAACGCTCGCGGAATCACCGGCACCGCCGCAGGCAACAAGCAGTGCCAGCAGCGAAAAAGAGACCATAGTTTTAAAAATTGTCATGAAACCTTGCCCTCATCTTTCATTGACTATAAACCATAGATGCCGTTTTTGACGAGGAAACGTTTCTGTGATCGGACGCATGTCGCAGAAGATGAACGGTCAGGGACTGACTCGGGTGAAGCGATAGGACTGCACCTGGGTCATGCGACCATCGACGGAAGAGTATGTCTCCGCGACCCATGCGGATGCATTCAGCGAGCGGATCTCGACCCTCGCGGACGCTCGTGGCACGCCCGTTACGAAGGTGGAGCCGGTGCCGCCGAACATGTAGAAAACGTAGTTACCGGTGTCTGCCTGGTACTGTCCCGAGAACCTCAGTACTTCATCGGAGTGGCGGAAATTACTGACCAGCAGGAAGCCTTTGCCCGCCTCATACGAAAGGAGGATCTGTCCACCGCCTGATGCTGTCGGAAATGCGGCTGACTCGAACTCCGTTATCATGATTCGGGTTCCGTCGTCTCCTTCCGCCGACCCCGTTGCGGAACCGCTCCCTTCCAGCTTGCTGCCATCCTCTGCGAGCGACCACATTTCGAGCTGCCAGTCGCCGACGAAGTTTCTCAGCCCGACTCTGCCCATCTCTACGGCCCCCGGTCGTGACGGGCCCGGAGCAACAGCCGAGCCCAACGCCGCCCCGGCCAGGGCGCCGGTCGGGGCAGGGGAAGGAACAGTCGAACTCCCCGGGATCGGGGCACTCGCGGTCTCGGAAACCATTCGGAATTTTGGTCTGCCGACTGGCCAGCCCCACAGAATTTCGCCTTCGACGTTGTAGGTCCGTCCTGCCTCTACAGTGATGGAAATATGATCCTGACCATCCAATGATGGCGCACTCGCCGAGAACACGTAGTTTCCGGGTGCCAGCGGCCGCTCAATAGTAGTGCCGGCCAGCAATTGTCCGATCGGCACGCCGTCCTGCGCCATGTTGAAACGGACTGCTTTGCCTTTGATGGTATCGCGACGGTGAAAGATCACCAGGCCCTGGCCGGGCTCTGCCTCGACAGCGAGAGCCGTCGGCGTGAACCACGGCGTGACTGCTGCCGAGGAGGCCAGCAGAAGCAGAATGATGATTCGGGGGAATACGGGACTTGCCATGTTACGGTCCTTGGAACAGGCGAAAAGAGCGAAATTCGTCAAGAACCCCTGATTCGACGGACGGATTTCGCATACTTGGTAGCGGACTGCCTTTCAGATCGGTAGTGGCTTGAGCCCGGCAACAATGATGGTCAGCGCCATAATCAGGATGATCGCAAAAATCGGTGAGATATCGAGACCCCCCATCGGCGGGATGATGCGGCGAAAAGGGGCCAGGATGCGGTCCGTCATCATTTGTATCAGCGCCATACCGGGGTTGTAACCGGCGGGCGCAAACCAGCTCAGGATTACGCGAATAATAATCGCGAAGACGAACAGCTTGAGCGATAGCAGCACGAGATTCACAAGCGACGTAATCGCAATCTGGCCGAAACTGGCGGTCTGCCCCAGGATCATGAGGATCAGTAGAATCACGATGTACTGGATAATGAATGCGACCAGTACCGTGGCTGTATCGAGTCGACCGACGGGTGGCACGATACGCCGCACCGGTATGACGACGGGTGACGTCAGTTTCAATATTGCCTGTGCGATGGGATTGCGAAAATCTGCGCCAAGCCATGGCAACCACAATCGCAACAAGAGGACGAACAGGTACAACTGTGCCAGCGAGTTGACGATGAATACGATGGCGGAAACGATGTTTGAAGGCATGAGTCAGTCCTGGCCGGCTTCATGAGCCTGATCGGCAAGATGGATGGCCCGGTCGCGAGCAGCGACGACGGCTTTGCTGAAGATATCACGGAAGTCGGTTCCGTCGAGGAAGTCGAAAGCTGCCGCGGTGGTACCGCCGGGCGAGCGCACTCGCGCAATCAGCGAGTCCATGGTTTCGCCGGACTGCTCGGCCATTTCTCCTGCGCCGCGGGCAGTCTCAAGCACCAGCGTAAGTGCATCGTCGTAGCCGAGGCCCAGATCGACAGCGACTTTTACGAGCATGTCAGTTAGCAGGTAGAAGTAAGCCGGGCCCGTGCCGGAGACAGCAGTCACCGTATCAATGTCTTCTTCGGAGCCTACCTTGATGACCGGCCCGGTCGTGGAGATGATGTTCGTCGCGGCGCGCAGCTGTCGTTCCGAGGTGTGTTCGTTGGCGAATAGCCCTGAAATGCCGAGTCGCAGCAGAGCTGGCTGATTTGGCATGACGCGTACCACGGGAAGCTGGCCGCCAAACCAGTGTTCGATATCGCCGGCGCGAACGCCGGCCGCAATCGAAATGATCAGCGGCCTGCTCGTTTGCACGATCGAGGCCAGTGGCTTGCATACATCACAGAGAATCTGTGGCTTTACGGCAAGCACGATGCATTCGGCGTCACGCACAGCGTCTTCGTTTTGCTCAAATATCACGACGCCGGGCAATTCCTCACCCAGAGTGTCGCGATGCTCGGCAAGTGGTTCCGAGATCAGGATGTGACTCGGCTCATAGCCTGCCGAGAGCATGCCGCCGGCCAGCGCCCGCGTCATGTTGCCGCCGCCTACATACGCTACTTTTCCATAGTCCATCTATCGTTCTCCGAACAGCGCGGTGCCGATGCGCACAATCGTCGCACCTTCGAGAATTGCAGCCCGGAAGTCCGCCGTCATGCCCATGGACAGCGTATCCGTATCGACTCCACCTGTCCGCAATTTCTCGGCAAGCTTGCGTAAGACAGCGAATGGAATGCGTTGTTCGTCCAGGTTTTCACGAATAGCGGGCAGGCACATGAGCCCTCGTAACCTGATATTGGGGAGGTCTCTACAAGCCGCGGCGAGTTCGGGCAGGGCCTCGGGCGTCACGCCGGACTTGGATTCCTCGTCGTCGACGTTGACCTGCAGGCATAGGTTAAGCGGTGGCAAGTCATCCGGTCTCTGGTCGGACAAACGGCGTGCCGTCTTAAACTTGTCGATTGTGTGCACCCAGTCAAAGTATTCGGCGACCACGCGTGTTTTATTACTCTGCAGGTGGCCGATGAAGTGCCAGGTAAGGTCATCCTTGGCCATGGCCTCGATCTTCTCGACCCCCTCCTGGACGAAGTTTTCGCCGAAATCGCGCTGCCCGGCAGCATACGCTTCGCGGATCTTTTCGAGGGACTGCTTCTTGCTCACAGCGAGCAGTCGTACCTCTGCCGGGTCGCGGTTGGCTTCGATTGCCGCAAAGTGCAGCAAATCGCGGATTTTGCGCAAGTTTTCCGTGACTCCAATCACGTTTTAGTCCGGTTGCTTCGCTATACTAGGCTCAATTCTGTCCGGGTTATGGTAAGTCCGGACGCCAAAAATGAGGAATAAATATGGCCGTCGACGTTGCCCAGTTGTTGTCGTTCACGGTAAAGAACAACGCTTCTGACCTGCACTTGTCCGGTGGCGTGCCTCCCATGATTCGCGTTGACGGCGATATCAAGCGCGTCAATATGCCGGCGCTGACCCACAAAGACGTCAATAGCATGGTGTACGACATCATGAATGACAAGCAACGCAAGGACTACGAAGAGTTTCTCGAGACCGACTTTTCCTTCGAGATTCCCAAGCTCGCCCGCTTCCGCGTCAACGCATTCAACCAGAATCGCGGCTCTGCAGCAGTATTTCGAACGATTCCCTCGGAGATTCTGACACTTGATGATCTGGGTGCGCCGCCCATTTTCAAGGACATCTCGATGCATCCACGAGGCATCGTGCTGGTTACGGGTCCAACGGGTTCCGGTAAGTCGACAACGCTTGCAGCGATGGTCGACTACGTCAACGAGAACAAACCGGACCATATCCTCACCATCGAGGATCCAATCGAGTTCGTGCACGAGTCCAAGAAGTCCCTGGTCAATCAACGCGAAGTGCATCGCGACACGCTCGGCTTTAACGAAGCCCTGCGCTCCGCACTGCGCGAAGACCCCGACGTTATTCTCGTCGGCGAGATGCGTGACCTCGAGACCATTCGCCTGGCATTGACCGCAGCTGAAACAGGCCACCTTGTTTTCGGTACTTTGCATACGAGTTCAGCCGCCAAGACGATCGACCGTATTGTCGATGTTTTCCCGGCCGCTGAGAAAGAAATGGTACGCGCCATGTTGTCCGAGTCGTTGCGCGCGGTCATCTCGCAAACGCTGCTGAAGAAGATCGGTGGCGGACGTGTTGCGGCCCACGAAATCATGATTGGTACGCCGGCCATTAGAAACCTGATTCGTGAAGGCAAGATCGCGCAGATGTACTCGGCGATTCAGACCGGGCAGGGCTCCGGCATGCACACGCTCGATCAGAATCTCGCCGAGCTCATGACGAAGGGTCTGATTAACAAGGAAGAGGCGCGCTTCAGGGCCGTCAACAAGGAAAATTTCTAAAAGGTTGCGTAGACGCAGCCTGATGGGAGACTGGAAAAAATGGAACGCGAACAAGCGGTACGATTGACACAAAATCTGCTTCGCAAGATGGTTGAACGCGATGGATCGGATCTGTTCCTGACGTCCGGGTTTCCACCTGCGATCAAGGTTGATGGGACGATCCACAAAGCGACCGACACACCGTTATCGCCTGAGCAGGCGGCAATGATGGTGCGCTCGATCATGAACGACAAGCAGATCAAGGAATTCGACGCGACGAAGGAATGCAACTTCGCGATTGCGCCGCTGGGCATTGGCCGTTTCCGTGTGAGTGCGTTCATTCAGCAGGGCATGGTTGGTGCTGTGCTACGTACGATCACGACCGAGATTCCGACACTCGAGGATCTGGAGCTTCCGCCGATCCTGAAAGACGTGGTCATGAACAAGCGCGGCCTGTGTATCGTCGTTGGCGGAACGGGTTCAGGCAAGTCGACCACGCTTGCGGCCATGATTGGTCACCGAAATGAAAACTCGCGTGGACATATCGTTTCAATCGAGGACCCGGTCGAGTACGTGCATCCGCATAAGGGTTGCGTCATCACACAGCGCGAAGTCGGCGTGGACACGGAGTCCTGGCATGCGGCACTGAAGAACACGCTGCGGCAGGCGCCCGATGTCATCCTCATCGGTGAGGTTCGCGACAGGGAAACGATGGAATACGGCATTCAGTTTGCGGAGACAGGCCACCTCTGCCTCGCCACGCTGCACGCCAACAGTGCCAACCAGGCGCTGGATCGCATTATCAACTTCTTCCCCGAAGAGCGGCGCCAGCAATTGCTGATGGATCTGTCCCTGAACACCAAGGCATTTGTCTCGCAAAGGCTGATTCCACGAGAAGGTGGCATTGGGCGTGTCGCGGCGATGGAAATCATGCTGAATACGCCGCTTGTTGCTGATCTCATCTTCAAGGGAGAGGTTGGGCAGATCAAGGAGATCATGGCCAAATCGACGCGCCTTGGCATGCAGACCTTCGACCAGGCGCTGTTCGCCCTGTATGAAGAAGGCGCGATTACTTACGAGGAAGCCATGCGGAATGCAGATTCGAAGAACGAGTTGCGTTTGCGCATCAAACTCGAGAGCAAACGTGACTGTTCGAATGCCGATCAGCAGTCCGAGAGCTTGCGCATCATAGAAGAGGACACGGCTCAGACTTTCTGAGTGCGAGGGATGCCTGATAGATGAACGTCAAACCACTTTTCAAGTTGATGGTAGAGAAGAAGGCATCGGATCTTTTCTTCGCTCCGTTTGCGCCGGCGAAGATCAAAATCGAAGGCAAGATAATGCCGGTCAACAAGCTCGAGATGACGCCCAAGATGGTCAGGCAGGCGGCGTTCGAACTCATGACCGAAGAGCAAATGGATGTTCTCAGTCGCGAACTCGAGATCGACTTCGCCCTGTCGGAAGAAGGCCTCGGACGATTCCGTGTGAACGTCTTCCATCAGCGAGGCAATGTCGCGATGGTGTTGCGATACATCACGGCGGAGCTTCCGACGCTGGACGAGTTGGGGATGCCGGCCCAGCTCAAGGAACTGGTCATGTTGCGGCGCGGGTTGATTCTCATGGTCGGCGCGACAGGTGCCGGTAAGTCGACAACGCTGGCGGCAATGGTCAACCATCGCAACGAGAAGACATCCTCCCACATCATCACGATTGAGGACCCAATCGAGTTTCTGCACCCGAACAAGCAGTCGATAATCAACCAGCGCGAAGTCGGGCTGGACACGAAGTCGTATGCTCGCGCTCTTAAGAGTGCCGTGCGTGCAGCGCCCGACGTCGTGCAGATCGGCGAGATTCGCGATACCGAGTCCATGCGTGCGGCCCTTGACATGGCGGGTACCGGGCACCTGGTATTGGCGACAGTCCACTCGAATAACGCGCCCGAGACCCTGGATCGAATTATCAACCTGTTCCCGCAGGAACAGCACGCCCAGGTGTTCATGGACTTGGCACATTACCTGCGCGCAATCCTCTCGCAGCGCCTCGTGCGCTCGCGCAACGGCAAGCGAACAGCCGCCGTCGAGCTAATGCTGAACACGCCGCACATCAAGGATCTGATACTGAAGGGCGATATCTCAGCTGTGAAGGAAGCGCACAAGGATTCGGACGAGGCTGGCATGCAGAACTTCGACGATGCGCTGCTGCAGCTCTATAAAGACGGTACGATCACGCTCGAAGAAGCAATGTCACACGCGGATTCGCGCTCCAACCTCGAAGCCAAGGTCAATTTCGGCGGCTGAGCGCTTACCAAACGACCGTCGATGCATCGAAAACTGGTCCGTCGACACAAACACGTTTCATGGCTTCGCCATCCGGTGTGCTGATCTTCACTGCGCAACCGGCGCAGCCGCCGACCGCACAGGCCATGAATTCCTCAAGCGATACCTGGCAGGGCAGGTCGTAGCGAGCGGCGAGATCTGCAACCGCTTTGAGCATCGGTGTCGGGCCGCAGGCGAAAATCTCCACTTTGCCGAGCTCGTCTTTTGAAAGTGTCGACAGCCACTGGCCGGCAAGGTCGGTTACGTAGCCATCATGACATCCTTCGTATCCCTGCAGGCTGGTAAGCCTTGCGGGGATGCCCCAGCTCTCCAGCAGCGGCATCGTGCTGTTCACATCGTCAGCCACGCCATCAACGGGGAGCGACGATTTCTTTAAGTCGAACGGGAACGGAATTTCGGACCCGAGTATCGCGAAGGCTTGCCAGCTGCCCTTGTCCTGTCGCAGCCAGTCTGCGATGTAGACCATTGGCGGTATGCCGACGCCGCCGCCTATCAATAATGTGTTGGGGCGATCGGGAGACAGGCGGAAGGGTTGCCCGATCGGGCCGAGCACACTCACGAAGTCGCCGGATTTCTTCTTCGACAAGAGGCGCAAGCCATGGCCAACGATCTTATAGAGAATCTCAATCCAGTCGTCACCGACGCGCATAATAGAGAGTGGCCTGCGCATCGGTAGCGACTCATCACACGTGATATGCACGAAATTTCCGGGCTGGGCCGATGCGGCGCACCTGGGTGCGCGAATGCGCATGATGAACTGCTCACCCGGAAAGGCGTCTATGGAGACCACCTCTCCGTCCTCGACGAAGATCGTGTCTCTGTTTGCCTGGGCTTTCTCCTGGGCCGCCGTGGTCAACGTGCTGCCATCGTGTTGCCGACGCGGTCAAGTACGGCCATGCGGATTGCCACGCCGTTGGTAACCTGTCGCGTGATGACAGATTGCGGCCCATCGGCCAGCGAGCCTTCAATTTCTATGCCACGATTCATTGGCCCGGGGTGCATGACGATCGCATCGGGCTTCGCGAACTTCATGCTCTCATGGCTAACGCCGTAATTGGCGAAGTACTCGTCGATCCCGGGGATGCCGTCGAGATTTCCAATTCGCTCGCGCTGAATACGAAGCGCCATAACGACATCCGCATCCGCAAGGCCTTCCTCGAGGTTATCGAGGACCCTGGCACCAGGTATCGAGTCCGGCTCCGGGGCGAGTACCGGCGGCGAGATCAGCCGCAGCTCCCCAACGCCGAGTGTAGACAGTGCATGGGATGCCGACATTGCGACACGCGAGTGCCTGATATCACCGACAATGGCGACGGCAAGGTCTTCGAAAGAACCTTTGTGCTGACGCATGGTCAGGACGTCGAGCAGGCCCTGCGTCGGGTGTGATACGTCCGACTCGCCTGCGTTCAGGATGCTTACATGTGGCAACACATGCCGCGCAATGAAGGCGGGCACGCCGGCACTCGCATCGCGAACAACCATGATGTCGACGTGCATTGCCTCGAGCGTGTAGATCGTGTCGAGAATGCTTTCGCCTTTCTTGCGGGACGACGTATTGACGTCGAGATTGAGAACGTCGGCGCCGAGTCGCTTGCCGGCCAAGTCAAACGACGCACGAGTGCGCGTGCTGGCTTCGAAAAACAGGTTGGCGACCGAGCGGCCCACGAGCGACTGGCCACGGGCCGGCAATTCGCCCGGCTCGGTCAGGTACTGCTGGGCGTCATCGAGAATCTCGGTAAGCAGCGACTTGTCGAGACCCTTGAGAGTCAGAAGATGTCGCAAATTGCCGTTTGCATCGAGCTGCAGGGTGGCTTCGTCTTTGAGTACTTCGGTGGGGGCTGCAGTATTCATCGCGCCGAAATTCTACTCGCTTAGCAGGTATCTTTCAGCGATAAATACTGCAGCCGCACTATCGATCATCTCCTTCGAAATACGTCCCCGGGTGCCCGCCGCGCGTGCCTCCTTGAGAACGCGCTCGGCCTCGACCGATGAATAGCGTTCATCGACGGTACTGATGGGGAGCCCATAGCGTTCGAGTTCCCCGATAAAGGCCTCCACGTGTTGCTGAATCTCGCTCGGTGAGCCGTCGGCGTGGGCCGGCATACCCACGACCAGGTTCGTTGGCTGCCACTCTTTAATGAGTGCGGCGAGCTGTTGGTGGTCCACACCCGAATCGCGATTTTCGACAACGCCGAGCGGACTGGCCGACCCAGTCACATCCTGACCGACGGCCACGCCAATGCGTCGCAGCCCAAAGTCGAAAGCGAGAATCGTGCGGGGACGGGACAATTCAGGCGTGCCCGGCATCCGTGGACATAGAGGCGATATCGATGCCCAGGGTACGAGCTGCGGAATCCCAACGCTCCGCGAACGGGGTGTCGAATACGATCTCGGGCGTTGCAGGAACGTTGAGCCACGCGTTGGCGAGCATCTCATCCTCGAGTTGGCCCGGCTCCCAGCCTGCGTAGCCAATCGCCACGAGTGCATTGTCAGGTCCCTGACCCTTGGCCATCGCATCGATAATGTCGCGCGATAAAGTCAGGCGAATATCGTCCGATACCGCCAGCGTGTTCTCGTAGCTGTGCTCTGGTCCATGCAAGACAAAGCCGCGCTCCGCACCTACGGGTCCCCCGGACAGCACGGGACTGCTGGCCGCATCGGGATCGGCGTCTTCCACGGAAAGTTGGTCAAACAGGCCGCCGAGCTTCAGCGTGGTTGGACGATTGATGACGATGCCGAGCGCACCTTCGTCGTTATGTTCACAGATCAGGGTTACCGTTGTGCTGAAATTCGGGTCCAGCATGCCCGGCATGGCGATAAGTAGCTGATTTACCAAGGAGTCGTCGGCTTGCATATGGACAGTATCTGCCCATCAGTCGTTGCGTACAAGTTGCTCCGTGAACAGGAACTTGTATTCGAATGCGACCGTATCGTATTCACTTGCCATTGACGCCGGAAACTCGTTAAACGGTGACGCACGCTGAATGATATCGACGGATGCGAGATCCAGGATGGCGGAGCCGCTGGTCTTGCTGACCGTCGCATCGAGCAATTCGCCGTTCTCGCCAATCCTGACCAATAATGTCGGGCTACCAGTCAGGTTGGGCAGGTCACCGAGTTCGGGAAGGTAAGCGGCGCCCACGGCTTCAATGCGTCGCTTCCAGGCATCGAGGTAAGCAGCCGCCACGGACTCGCGGGTGTCGGCTGAAATAATGAGTTGCTGGGGATCGTCGTCAGTCAACAGGAAGCTCGCCTTGTCTTCCTGCGGCAGCGGCAACGTAACTTCGCTGCCGGCCTCCATGGCGACGGCCACGGTGTCCTGCGATTGCGGGTCGGTACGCGGATCGACGGCGACCTCGCGATCGCTTGTATTCTCCGAGGCCAGCACCTCGTCCGCCGAGCGCTCGTGTGCCCGTGCATCGGTGAGCGCCGCGCCATCCTCACGTCCGGGGTTGTCGACGGGCATGGCACTTTGCAGCGGCGCGGACGGGCGAATCTGATCGGTAATGTTGCCGCTGCCTTTCTGGCTTGCCTGCGCGAGGTACGCGGCTTCGTCGGGGCGGTCGATCTGCTGGTCGGGGTCGGCCACGATTGTGACCTCGAGCGAGATTGCGTCGGCAAACGGGTCGGTCAGCGCGGCATTAAACGTGACCCCGATGATCAGGATTCCGTGCACCAGCGCGGCCAGGAACAACATGGCTGGCAGCCGGTCGGGCACGATCGGCGTCATGAGCCGCAGCTCATCCAGAGGGTCGACTGTTATAAAGGGGTTCGCCATATTCGCGCGAATACTCTGCCATTTTGTTTACATAAACAAGAACCTGCGTCGCAAAAATGGGGTGACTGGCACCGTATTACTTCAATTTCTGCGATGCGTAGATGGCGTCGAACAAGAGGCCCGCAATATTCAGGCCGAATTGCTTGTCGAGTTCCCGAATGCCCGTAGGGCTCGTGACATTGACCTCGGTCAGGAAATCACCGATGACATCGATCCCTGCGAACAAGACGCCGGCATCACGCAGATACGGGCCCACCTGTTCACAGATTTCGAAGTCACGCCCCGACATCTTCTGCCCTTTGGCAACGGCGCCGGCAACCATGTTGCCGCGGTTATCGTCACCGGTCGGAATGCGGGCGAGCGCATACGGAACAGGCTCACCCTGAATGAGGAGAATGCGTTTGTCGCCTGCCCTGATCTCAGGGACGAATACCTGGCACATGGCGAATCGCGTGCCATAGTCGGTGAGCGTTTCAAAGATGACGTTTGCGTTCTTGTCACCTTTCTTCACGACGAAAATGGAACGCCCGCCCATGCCATCGAGAGGCTTGGCGACGACGCGACCATGTTCGGCGAGAAACGATTTCATTTCGGCCATTGAGCGAGTGATCAGGGTTGTCGGCGTGATTTCCGGGAACCAGGCCGTATATGCCTTTTCATTCATATCCCGAAGCGCCTGCGGCGCGTTGACGATGAGGGCACCATCCTTCTCTGCCCGGTCCAGGATATACGTCGTGTACACGTATTCCATGTCGAACGGCGGGTCCTTGCGCATCAGGATCGCGTCTAGATCACCCAGTTCGATTTCCTGGCGTTCCCCGAGCGAGTACCAGTCGTCGTTGTCATCGCGAACGTGCAAAAGTGTCGACTGGCCCAGCGCCTTGCCCGACAGCAACCTGAGATCCTTCTGCTCGAAATAGTGGATTTCCGCGTTGCGGCGCTCCGCTTCCAGCAACATCGCGAGCGACGAATCCTTGTAGGGGGTGATCGAGTCGATCGGGTCCATCACGATGCCGATTTTCAAGGATTTTTCAGTCATCTCTAGCCGATATTTCGATGTCGGGGCCGAAGGCGTTTTACTATACAGCGAAAATACGCGTAAGCGCCCGAATTTCGGCGATTTTGCACATCGCGGCGCGCGTCGTAGCGGGAGTTATGTCAATATGGTAAAAGTCGGTTTTCAACGTGGGGAAATTCGGTGACCAGTAACGTGTCCAAGTCCTTCAGTGGACTAAAGATCCTTGTAATTGACGATAGCAAGACCATTCGTCGGACTGCTGAAACCTTGTTGTCCAAGGAAGGCTGCCAGGTATTTACGGCAATCGACGGGTTCGATGCACTTTCGAAGATTGCGGATCACCGGCCTGACCTCATTTTCGTGGACATCATGATGCCGCGTCTGGACGGCTACGAAACCTGTTCGCTGATCAAGCACAACAAGACCTTCAAGGAAACGCCCGTAATCATGCTGTCGTCCAAAGACGGACTGTTTGACCGTGCTCGCGGCCGTATCGTGGGTTCCGAACAATACCTGACCAAGCCATTCACGAAAGACGAGTTGCTTGGCGCAATTTCCAACCAGATCAACTGAGGACTCTGACGATGGCAGTGGTTCTAATCATCGACGATTCGCCCACCGAGCTGCATTTGTTTCAGAATATGCTCGAGAAGGCCGGCTTTGACACGCTCGTGGCCGACAGCGGTGAAGAAGGAATCCGGCAGGCGATAACGTCGCGCCCGGATTGCATACTCATGGATGTCGTCATGCCTGGCATGAATGGCTTTCAGGCGACGCGCAAGCTGACAAAGGATCCGGCCACAGAGTCCATTCCCGTCATCATGATCACCACCAAGGACCAGGAGACTGACAAAATCTGGGGCATGCGCCAGGGCGCTGTCGAATACCTGGTCAAGCCGGTGGCAGACAACGAACTGGTCGCGAAAATCCACTCGGTGATGGCCGCATAAGGTGCCTGGTTCTGCCGAACTCGCAGCTCTGGTAGAGCAACCATTCGAGTTGCTTCTCGAAATGGAGCGGCGCGCCCGTGCCGCGCACGCCGGGCAGGGTGCGGGTGCGGCATCGGCTGAGTGGGTGGGCGTCGGCTTTCGGATTGGCGAAGAGCAGTTTGTCGCCAGTCGTGACCAGGTACGCGAAGTCCTGATGCTGCCGGATGCAATTACGCGGGTTCCGGGTGCGAATCGCTGGTTGTTGGGTATCGCCAATCTTCGCGGTCATCTGCTGCCGCTCATTGACGTCAAACTGCTGCTGGGCAGTGGCCGAACAACCTTGAGGCGTACTACGCGCGTCATCTCAGTCAATCATCGTGAAGTACCGGCCGGCCTTGTCGTGGACGAAGTCCTTGGGTTCCGGCGCTTCATGGATCACGAATTCTCAAACGAGACAGCCGAGACTATTGTCCGCTGTGATCGTTTCCTCGGCGGGACCTATCAGCGGGGCGATGAGTCCTGGCCCGTTTTCAATTTGTTCGACCTGGTCGAAAGCAACATGTTTCTGCAGGCAGCTGCGGAGTAGAAGGTCTGAAGAACTATGGCCACAAAAACTGACAATGCGTCTACTTTCAAAATCGTTGCCGGCCTGATTGCGGTTCTGTTGATCGCTGCTGCCGGGCTGGTTTACCTGCAGTCAGAGAGTGGTGGCAGTTCCTCCGGACCGGAACTCGCGGCGTTATCGCAAGCAATCCCATCGCAGGCGGCACGAGCACTGGATGGAGAGGATGGCGCATTCGACCAGCTCGATGCCAGTATAAAGAAAGTGGCTTCGCTGCGACGTGGCGGTGCGCCAGGACGCTCCGAAGACTGGCAACAACTAGAGTCACAGGCCTCGGCGATACTTGCAAAGCGCTCGGACGTTGACGCAGTGCATACGGCAGCGAAGCAACTGCTTACTGATGCGACTGCTGTGCTTGGCGGCTCCAACGAACTCCTCGATCGTTCCGGAGCGACGGCGATCATCCAGGAATTTCAGCAGCGTGCTGATCAGATCCGGCAGGCCGCCGCCACGCTGCCGAATGGAGGTGACAGCGCCGCCAATGCGATCGTGAAAAACGTTGCTTTCCTGCGCGATGTGGTCAACGGGCTTAATGGCGATGACAGCGATCTTGATATTCGCCCGCTCACCGACGACGGCCGTGCGATGGCGCTCGCACCAGTGCTGCCCGTCATTGCCAGTCTCGAAGATCAGTCTGCATCGCTGAGCGCAAGCATCGGCCGGATCGCGGGACTTGGCGCCACCCGGACGCAACTTGAGGCAAGTGCGAATGCATTGCTGAGTTCGGCGTTTGGCTCGTCGGGCGGCAACAGCCTGTTACCGGCGATTCTCAATGTTCCGTGGATTCCTATCGGCATGCTGGGCCTGGCAATCCTGTTGTTGCTGGGGCTGCAGCTGTTGCATGGCAAGAGCGCGGTGTTTGAACGTGCCGCGAAGGAGCAGGCAGAACAGAACGAACGCAACCAGCAGGCTATCCTGCGTCTTCTCGATGAGATGGGCAGCCTCGCTGATGGTGATCTGACCGTGGAGGCTACCGTCACGGAGGACATCACGGGCACGATCGCAGACTCGTTCAACTTTGCGATCGAGGAACTTCGCAAGCTCGTGGCAACGGTCAACGATACCGCCCTTATGGTCGACATGGCCACCAAGCAAACAGAAAACACGGCCGCACATCTTGCCAAGGCTGCTGACAATCAGGCGAAAGAAATCAATGCTGCGACCGAGTCGATTGTGTCGATGGCTGCGTCTATCGAAGAAGTCTCCGGCAATGCCGAGAGGTCGTCGGATGTTGCACGGCACTCTGTGGAAGTTGCTCACAAAGGCGGCGAGGCCGTTCGGCGAACAATCGATGGTATGAACGCGATTCGTGAAACGATTCAGGAAACCTCGAAACGCATCAAGCGTCTCGGAGAGAGTTCGCAGGAAATTGGCAACATCGTAGAGCTAATCAATGACATTGCCGAGCAGACGAATATTCTCGCACTGAACGCGTCCATCCAGGCGTCGATGGCCGGTGAAGCTGGCCGCGGGTTCGCGGTTGTTGCCGACGAGGTACAGCGCCTCGCGGAGCGTTCGACGAATGCAACCAAACAGATCGAGGTGCTCGTACGGACGATTCAGGCCGATACGAATGAAGCCGTAGTATCGATGGAACGCAGTACGACAGACGTTGTTGGTGGCGCGCTTCTGGCCGAGAATGCGGGCGCCGCGCTCGATGAAATCGAGCAGGTATCGAACCAGATTGCCAGTCTCGTGCAGAACATCTCGAGTTCGGCGCGCCAGCAGGCTGGTTCGGCGGCCGACGTGACGCGGCGAACGACACGGCTCAGGGAAATCGGCGATCAGACCGGAAAGGCGACGACGGCAACTGCAGCGTCGATTTCCAAGCTCTCTGAGCTGGCGACGCAGCTCAGGAAGACTGTCGAAGGATTTGCGCTGCCGTCGGATATGATGCAGGCGAGCGCGCTGACGCGCACGTCATCCAATGCGGCTCCGCCAGCGGCGGCGCCGAAACCCCAGGCGAAAACAGGATAAGGCGCGCCAGGCGCGGTATTCGCGAGTGACACGGACGACTAAATGACGGGTGACACGGGCATTCATGAGCAGATGATCGGCGACGACGGCGGGCAGGGAACCGTCAACGCGCTGTCGATCGTCAGTGCGGAGCTCATGGAGACGATTCGCAATGCGCATCTGGCGCTCGAGGATTGTGTCGATGGCCGAGGCGGCACGGCTGCATTGGTCAGGTCTGGTGAGCTTCTGCATCAGGCGAGCGGCGCACTGCGCATGTCGGAGACCTTCGGCGCGGCGCTGCTCGTCGAGGAAATGGAACTGTGTTGCAAGTTCCTGACAGCCTTGCGGTCAGGCAAAGGACGTGAGGATGGCCTCGATGCGCTGACGCGCGCCATGGTGCAACTGCCGATCTATATCGAGCGCCTGCTTGGTGGTGGCCGCGATATCGCGCTTGTCTTACTGCCCATACTCAACGACCTTCGAGCTGCTCGCGGCAAGCCTTTGTTATCCGAAGGCACCCTGCTGTTGCTCAATCTCTCGCCGACGCGATCGATAGACAAGCGCGGTGAACGTGAAGGTACCGGCGAAGACCCGGTCGTCATCGCGAAGCGTTTGCGACCCAAGTTCCAGCTCGCATTGCTCGGCTGGATCAAGGGCGGGGATAGTCAGCGCCATCTCGAGACATTGGGCAAAGTTGCCGCCGCTCTTGAACACTCGGCGACGCGCGATGATATGTACCAACTGTGGATGATCGTCGGCGGGGTTCTCGAATCACTGCAGAATGGCGGGCTCGAAACGTCGGTGGCGTTAAAGCGCCTGCTCGGCCAGGCAGACCGGCAGCTGAAATACGTGATCAACGAGGGGCTACTCGCTTTCGAGAACCACCCTGTCGATGATCTACTGAATAATCTCCTCTACTACGTCGCGCGTTCGTCAAGTGCGGGCGAGCGAATCAGCGCAATACGCGCGGCCTTCAACCTGGCCGAATTGATGCCGAGCGACGAGCAGGTCGAGCACGCGCGTGAAGCGTTGTCCGCGCCGAGCGCCAAGCTCATGGAGACGGTCGGATCCGCGATTCGTGAGGACCTGAGTAGCGTCAAGGATGTCCTTGATATCTTTGTTCGTACGGGGATGAACAAGTCGTCAGAGCTTGTGCCGCAGCTCGAATTGCTAAAGAAGATCAGCGACACCCTGGGCGTTCTGGGACTTGGCCAACTGCGTGGCGACATTGACGGTGAAATTGATCGTCTCAAGACCGTCGTTGAGCAAGGCGGCGTCGCAAATGATCGGGTCATTCTGGATATTGCATCCACGCTGTTGCGAGTCGAAGATCGTCTGGAGCAACAACTTATACGCCTGACACTACCGGCAGCCGCGGACGCGGGGGCTGGTGATGATGAGTCACCCGAAAACGCGGAGAACTTCCGCAAGGTCGCCGAGTCCGTCATGCGCGAGTGCATTATCAATCTCGCACGCATCAAGGAAACCATCAGCCAGAGTCTT